>JALRGZ010000244.1 GCA_023253295.1 Flavobacterium sp. | reverse complement strand
TCAAAATATTTCATTTTAAACACTAGTTGTTGTTTTTCAGGAAGTGTAGCAATGGCTTTTTGTAACGCAATTTGAATGTCATTTCCATCAAAATAAACATCAGATTGAAGATTATTTATAGTGTTGTTTTGTAATGTTTCGGATGATATTCCACTTTTTTTTGCTTTTTGGTTTAAAAAAGTTAAGGCTTCATTGGTTGCAATTCGATACATCCAAGAGAATAATTTACTTTCACCTTTAAAATTTTTTAAATTTTGAAAAACTTTTATAAAAGTGTTTTGCAAAACATCATCGGTATTATCATGACTTAAAACGATGTTCCGAATATGATTGTATAAGGGCTTTTGGTAGGAATGCAACAATTTTTGAAAAGCATCATTTTGCGTTTTCGGATTTAATAATTGTTCTATGAATTCCTTTTCTTCCAGCAAAGTTTTTTGGAGTTTAGATTTAAAATGGACTAAAAGGTTTAATTTTTTTTGGAAAAAAATTAAAATTCAGATTCTTCTTCTGGATTTGGAGTTTCTGGGGTTATATTATTGGTTGTAGCGGACTCAGCAATGGCTGGTTTTGGCGCTATAATTCTAGGGAAAATAGGAACATAAACTTCAGTTACCCATTTTGATGGATTTTTTATTTCTGTTTTACCTGAAATATAAATTTCTATGAAAGAAAAAATGGGGTTTGGAGCTATTTTTTGTTGGTTTAAGTAATTAATCGTTTTGTTATAAGCCGTTTTTAGATGCGAATAATCACCTGTAAGCGTTGTTTTGGCCGCTTCAAAAGCATCCAATTTTCCTGCTACTAAGTCACTTCCTGAACTCAAAAAAATAGCATCACGAATTCCAACACCAATGGTGATTTTAGTAAGTCCTTCAGGAGTGTCGTAAGTGTGATACAATATGAAAGGCTTGCCGTTAATTATAATGTTGTTTTTTTTGCAAAAAGCGATTAATTTAGGAAGAACAATTTTGAAATTTTTGTTCACTTTAGGAATTTCACAAGTAAAACTTTGACCCAGGTAATTCATGGCTGTTTTTTGAACAATTCCATTTTCTTTAGTAGAAAAAGTATTGATTTCATAAACCAAAGCTTTGTCTAAATTTGCTAAGCTTTTTTCGTAAGTTTTACCAATAACTTTTTCTATTCCGCCATGTAAAGCAGTATAAATTTTAAAGTAAAAGCTCATTTTTCCTTTAGTTCTCCAAGTTACTTTAGTGCCTCCTATTGTATCTTTGAAAAACCAACTCACCTTAGAATTAGTTCCTTCAAATTCCATAGTTTGACTAATACTGTCATTTTCTTTTACGGCGATGGTTTGCATTTTACCACTTCCATCTTGGCTTTCCCATGAAAAAGAAGCGCCTTTTCCAATGGTATTTTGAGGGTAATCTAATTTGGTTTCAGGATCTTGAGTAGTCCACGAACAAAAGTCACTCCAGTTTCTATAATCATTTACATAATTATAAACAGAAGTTTTAGGAGAATTAATAATCTTACTTCTTTCTACAAGAAAATCGCCTTTTTGTGTAGCAATAAAAATGGATAGGGCAACTAAGCTAAGTAATAAAAGAAGAAAGATATATTTTATAATTCTCATAATAAATTGATTATTTCTGTTGTAAAGTTAGAAATTTTATCAATATGCAATGCTATTGGTAAGAAAATTATAAAATACGATAATTTATCGATTTACAAAGGGGTATTGAATAGAATTCCTTGAAAAACATTATAATAGTTATGTAAGATAACTTGTTGTTTATTAGTGTTTTGGTATTAATAAAAAGAAGCTAATTAGGGAATTCAATAGTGTTAGTGTTTTAGAACAACTTTGATGACAAATAGTAAACCTATGAAAATTAAAAAACCAATTAGTATTTTGTAATTTCCTTTATAAAAAATTCGGTGGGTAGCAATGTCTTTTCGATAAGAAAAAATCATAATAACGATAAAAGCAATTAGAAAACAAATGGCAAAAATTAATTGTCCTTGACTAAACATAGTAAAAATATTTATTGCAAAAATAGTCAAATGTTTAGGATTAGTTGCTAATTTGCATTTCATTTAACTTATAATAATTATGCAAGATCAAATTAATTCTGTTAAAGAATTTCATACAGCATTCGGGATTGGATACAGTGAAACACCAATCGCTGATTTAGGAGAAACAAAAAACACACTTCGCTATCATTTAATGAAGGAAGAGAACGAAGAATATCTGGAAGCAGTAAAAAATAATGATTTAGTGGAAATTGCAGATGCTTTAGGAGATATGATGTATATCTTGTGTGGAACTATTATTGAGCACGGACTTCAGGATAAAATTGAGGCTGTTTTTGATGAAATCCAAAGAAGTAATATGAGTAAACTTGGCGAAGACGGAAAACCGATTTACCGCGAAGATGGAAAAGTAATGAAAGGACCTAATTATTTCAAACCTGATTTCACAAAGATTCTGGGCGAATTTTAAATTATATGTCAATGAAAAAGGGTGGTTTTCAAATTTGAAAATCACCCTTTTTTATGTTTAACAAGATAAATTAGATTTTTACAGTCCAACCAAATGGGTCTTCAGCTAATTTATGTTGAATATTTGTTAATTCTTCTTTTAATTGTAAAGCAACTGAATTTTCAATTTTAGGTAATTCATAATACTCGTCTTTGTAAGCAAATCCTTTTATAGGGCTAACAACTGCTGCAGTTCCAGCTCCAAAGATTTCTTTTAAACTACCATTTTTAATTCCTTCAATTAATTCAGAAACAAGTACAGGTCTTTCTTCAATAGCAATTCCATCTTTTTTAGCCATTGCAATGATACTTTTTCGAGTCACACCATCTAAGATTCTTTCACTTGTAGGTGCCGTTACTAAGGTGTCATTGATTCTGAAAAATACATTCATTGTTCCAGCTTCTTCAAGCTTAGTATGAGTTGCATCATCAGTCCAAATGATTTGTTGGTAACCATCTTTATTCGCTAAACTAGTAGGGTAAAATTGTCCTGCATAGTTTCCAGCTGTTTTAGCAGCACCAATACCACCATTAGCTGCTCTACTAAAATGTTCTGCAATAATTACTTTTACTTCTCCTGAATAATATGATTTAGCAGGAGATAGAATAATCATAAATTTGTATTCGTTAGAAGGATTAGCAACTACACCAAAACCAGTTGCAATCATAAATGGTCGGATGTAAAGGCTGTTTCCTAATCCTTTTTTAATCCAAGCTTCGTCTAATTTTAATAATTGATTAAGCCCTTCCATAAATAATGATTCTGGAATTTCAGGCATTGCCATTCTAACTGCAGAAGTGTTAAAACGCTTCACATTTTCATCTGGTCTAAACAACCAAATGTCATTATTATCGTCTTTATAAGCTTTCATTCCTTCAAAAATAGCTTGTCCGTAGTGGAAAACTCTAGCTGATGGATCCATCATAAATGGAGCATAAGGCTTAATTGTTGGGTTTTGCCATTCACCATCTTTATAATCACATTCAAATAAATGATCAGTAAAAACAGAACCAAAGTTTAAGTTGTCGAAATCTACTTCGTTAATTTTTGTATTAGGTGCTTTTATAATTTCAATTTTATTGGTTTGAGTTGTACTCATAATAATGTGTTTTATTTTTTTTCGAATGTATAATTATAAGCTTTGGTGTGAAATTTCACTTAATGATGAAATTAAAGTTTGTTTCCTGCAAAAATAAATAAAAAAGGACAAAATACTTGCTAAAACTTTAATATTTGTTGCGATAAAATTTGTTTTTCTTATCGTTTCGTATAAAATAAAAAAAAACATAGACATTTATAAGAAATATGTAATAATTCATTTTTTTTGAAGCTTTGGATGCATTTTTTTTAAGTAATTTTGGTTGTTGAATTATTAGAAATTTAAGGAAAATTGAAAAGAGAAGTAATACAAACAAAAGATGGTTCTACCACAATTCATTTGGAAGAATGGAATGAGAGTTATCATTCTAAACATGGAGCAATACAAGAAGCTAAACATGTATTTATTAAAAATGGATTGTCATTGTTTGAGGGGAAAACTGTTTCTATTTTGGAAATTGGATTTGGTACAGGTTTGAATGCTTTTATAACTTTTTTAGAAGCACCAGTATTAAAACAAAAGATTGATTATGTAGGGGTAGAAGCTTATCCGGTTGCTTCTGAAGAAATTTTGTCTATGAATTATGTAGAGGAACTTGCAGCACAAAATCAATTGGAAGTTTTTAAAAAAATGCACGAATCCAATTGGAATGATAAAGTTGCTTTAAACGAGTTTTTTTCGTTAACTAAAAGACAGCAGTTTTTTCAGGATATTGATGATGTTTTTCAATTTGATTTGATTTATTTTGATGCTTTCGGTTATAGAGTGCAACCGGAATTATGGAGTACTGAAATTTTTCGAAAAATGTATAACGCTTTGAAAACGGATGGAGTCTTGGTAACTTATGCGGCAAGGGGAGTTGTTAAAAGAAGTATGATAGAAGTAGGCTTTAAAGTTGAAAAATTAGAAGGACCACCTGGTAAAAGAGAAATGTTTAGGGCTTTTAAATAAAATATTACAAAAAAAAGAGGCTTTTTTATTTAAAACAATAATAATTGTAAAAGAGCGTTAATTATTGAGAAAGATGTGTTCAAAATTATTATTTTTACATAGCCTTAAATGAATGTTTAACCTTAAAAATTGTTGATCTATTATGTCAAAAGTTATGTTTGATTATACAAAATCGATATTAGAAAGAGTAAGTTTTGATTTAGTACTTTTTAGCAAAGAATTAGAAAAAGCCATAAAAACACTTCTCCCGTATGAGTTAGAACAGTTAAAAGAGTGGTTAGTATCTTTTATAATAGAGAAACCAGAGTTAAAACCATCATTAGTGATAGTAAATATTTAAAAAAAAGGAATCATTTGATTCCTTTTTTTTATATCCGCTATCAAACTGTTTTACTCTGATATTAATTTTATTCTTGGATAATTATTATGTAAGTTAAATATTTTATAGTTTTAAAAATATGTATTTTGTCGATTTTATATGTATTTTAACTGTTTTGACTGTAAAGTATATGGTTAGAATTTTGTAAATTAGACTACTTTATTTAAACAACTTTAATAGTCCTATTGTTATGCCAAGAATGATTTATGATTATACAAAGTCCATACTTGAAAGAGTAAGCTTTGCTCCGGATTTATTTGTAAAAGAATTAAAAAAAGCAGTTAGAAATTTACTGCCACATGAGATGGAACATCTTAGAAACTGGCTTTTACACTATACTAAGGAAAAGCCAGAACTAAAGCATTGTCTTGTTGTTGTAGAAAAATAAATAAATTTTAGTAGAGTCAAGAGTTAAAATTCCTTGACTCTATTTTTTTTGCAATGGACTTATAATTTGCACATTTTGAAAAACGATAGCTCCTTTTATAACTCCCGCAATTGTACTTCTCAAAGCTTCGATGATTTGTATTTTTAATTCACTTTTTGGAAAAATCAAACTAACTTCTCTGGCAGGTTTTGGTTCTACAAAATGGCGAAGTTTCAATTTGTCGGATTCTTTTAAATCTAAAGTATGTAAATAAGGGAGTAGGGTTGTTCCTAAGCCTTCATCAGCTAGTTTTATGAGGGTTTCAAAACTTCCGCTTTCTATTTGGAAATTATTACCTTCATTTCTGGAATTGTTTTTACAAAGATTAATAATACCATCTCTAAAACAATGACCATCTTGTAAAAGTAAAATTTCATCGATATTCAAATCAGTAATTTCAATTTCCTTTTTTTGAAAGTTATGGTGACTTTCAGGGATATAAGCCACAAAAGGTTCAAAATACAATACTATTTCTTTGATTTTTTCTTCCTGTAAAGGTGTAGCGGCAATTGCGGCGTCTAAATGTCCATTGTTGAGTTTTGTTATAATTTCTTCGGTATTTAACTCTTCGATAATAAGCTTTACTTTAGGATGTTTTTTAATGAAATTATTTAAAAACATTGGGAGTAATGTAGGCATGATAGTAGGAATGATACCTAGTCTAAATTCTCCTCCAATGTATCCTTTTTGTTGTTCAACGATATCCTGAATTCTATCGGCTTCGTTAACAATGTTTTTAGCTTGAGAAACAATTTTTTGGCCTATATCAGTTAATTGAATAGGTTTTTTAGTTCTGTCAAAGATTTGAATATTGAGTTCTTCTTCAATTTTTTGGATTTGCATACTCAAAGTAGGTTGAGTTACAAAACATTTTTCGGCAGCTAATGTGAAGTTTTTATGCTCGGCTACAGCTAAAACATATTTGAGTTGGGTGATTGTCATAAATAGAGAATTATGATGCAAATATAAAAACAATCAATTTAACTTATCGTGAAAAAAATCTTTTTCACGATATCTTTGTGAAAATTAAAAATAAGAATAAAATCAGTATGAAAAATATTTTAGGATTACCAGTAAAAGAATCAGCGATAATTGTAGAGGAATTGAATGTTTTATTGTCTAATTTTCAGGTGTATTATCAAAATTTAAGAGGGATACATTGGAACATAAAAGGAAAAAGATTCTTTGATTTACATGTGAAATTTGAAGAATTATATAATGATTCTCAAATTAAAATTGATTTGATTACTGAACGTGTTTTAACTTTAGGAGGAACTCCATTTCATACTTTTTCCGATTATATAAAGCACAATCAATTAACTGTAGGGGAGAATATATCATTAGATGAAAAAGCAATACATTTGATTGTAGATTCTTTGTCGAAGTTGTTGGTTCTAGAAAGAAATATTTTGAATCTTGCTGGCGAAATCAGTGATGAAGGAACAAATTCCATGATGAGTGATTTTATTTCAGAGCAAGAAAAAACAATTTGGATGATGCGTGCCTGGTTAGAAGATTAATTAAGGAATTGTTTATTATATATTTGAAAAGCAGTAAGATTGGGAAAGTATTCTTGCTGCTTTTTTGTTTTTGCTGTTTTATTTCATAAAAAATATAGTTTTTTGTAATTTGTATTTTATTTAGGTTTACTTTTGGTAATATGAAGTTAACAGCACGATTTTTTTTAATTGTTTTTATTCTTTTTTTGTCAACTCCTACACTCGTGAAGTTGATAGAAAAGTCTACACATACGTCTGTATTTTTTAGCGTATCTGAAGAAGAACAAGTTAAAAAAGAAGTTAAAAGTTTGGTCTATTTTGTAACAACTCCAGCTATATTTGAATTAAAAGTAGCAATAAAAAGAAATCTGATTCTTTCTGAAAATCTATCTAAACATGATAAGATTTCTAAAAAAATATTTTCTCCACCACCTGATTTAGTTTAATACTACCTGTTTATTTTTTTGAATTTCTCAATAGCATTTGTAGAGTGTTGTTGGGGCTTATTTGTAATTTATTGTAGTATTATGACAAAAAAAATTAATCTTTTTGCAAACCTTAAATCTGATTTTGCATCCGGTTTAGTGGTTTTCCTAGTGGCTTTGCCATTATGTTTAGGGATTGCAATGGCCTCAGGTGCACCCTTGTTTTCAGGTATTATTTCAGGTATTGTAGGTGGAATCATAGTGGGTTATCTGAGTCAGTCTCATATAAGTGTTACAGGACCTGCAGCTGGATTAACAGCGATTGTCTTAACTGCTATAACCGACTTAGGAGCCTTTGATGTTTTTTTATCAGCTGTTTTGCTTGCCGGAATTTTTCAATTGCTTTTAGGTTTTATCAAAGCGGGAAGTATCTCCAATTATTTTCCGACCAATGTTATCGAGGGAATGCTTGCCGGTATTGGTGTTATCATCATTTTAAAACAATTACCTCACGCCTTTGGTTATGATGCCGATTTTGAAGGTGATGAAGCATTTATTCAGGTTGATGGTGATAATACTTTTTATGCACTGTTTAAAGTATTGAATTACTTTCAATTGGGGGCTATAATTGTAACATTGGTTTCATTGGCAATTTTAATTTCATGGGAAAGAGTTTCTTTTTTCAAAAAAATAAAATTAGTCCCGGGCGCTTTGATTGCAGTAATCTTTGGAGTTGTAATTAATGAAATATTTATACGTAGCGGAAGTTCATTGGCGATAGCCAAAACTCACTTGGTTTCATTACCGGTTCCAACTTCTTTTGAAGACTTTAAATCCATTATTGTGACTCCCAATTTTTCAGGTTTAACAAATCCTAAGGTATGGACAGTAGGAATGACGATTGCAATTGTTGCTTCTATCGAGACTTTGTTATGTATTGAAGCTTCTGATCGTCTGGATCCGCAAAAAAGATATACCAATACCAATGTGGAGTTGAAAGCTCAGGGAATTGGAAATATTGTGAGTGCATTGATTGGTGGGCTACCTATGACTTCGGTAGTTGTTCGTTCTTCTGCAAACTGTAATGCCGGAGCGAAGTCTAAAATGTCTACTATTATTCATGGAATAATGTTATTATTAAGTGTGTTGATTATTCCGGTAGTATTGAATAAGATTCCATTGGCCACTTTGGCTACAATTCTGATATTAGTTGGATATAAATTAGCGAAACCATCTACGATTAAGCATTTTTGGGAAAAAGGGAAGTATCAGTTTGTTCCATTTATCGCAACAATGGTAGCTGTTGTTGCAACCGATTTGTTAAAAGGAGTGTTACTCGGAATTATTATCAGTATTATTTTCGTTTTAAAAGGAAATCTAAAAAGAGCTTATACTTTCAAAAAAGAAGAATATGTGGATGGGGATATCATTCATATCGATTTGGCGCAAGAGGTTTCATTTTTAAATAAAGCTGCTATAAAAAGTACATTGAAAGCAATCCCTGAAAATTCCAGAGTAATTATTTCGGCACATGATACGGTATATATTGCCCATGATAGTTTAGATTTAATTAAAGAATTTAAAAATATTCGGGCTGTAGATGAAAATATTAAAGTGAAACTGAAAGGCTTTAAAGAGGCTTATCAATTGCAAAATTCTGATGAAGTTCCAAATCATGTTTCAATTGAACATTATTATGATGTAGCCAAAAGACAATTGATTAAAAAAGAGATTTTTGAATAGTTACTAATTATAAAATTAAATAAGATGGTTGATTT
>JALRGZ010000058.1 GCA_023253295.1 Flavobacterium sp. | reverse complement strand
TTATGATACTCAGGAATACGATTATACGACTTCAAAATTATCTGAAATTAGAGCTTTAACTGAAAAAGCCACTACCGAAAATGTATCGCAACAATCTTTTTCACCTACAGGTGTGCAAACTGCTTTAATGATGAAAACCGCTGATGGATTATATATCAATTTGCACGAGGCAGCTTTGATTAATTATTCTTGTATGCACTTAAATCTGGATGATAAAAACATGGTTTTTGAATCATGGTTAACTCCGGATGCAAAAGGCGATAAAGGTTATATGCAGGCTCCTTGTAAAACACCTTGGAGAACGATTATGGTTAGTAATGATGCCAGAGAAATTTTAGCTTCAAAAATGACTTTGAATTTAAATGATCCTTGTAAAATAGAAGATACTTCCTGGATTAAACCTGTAAAATATATTGGAGTTTGGTGGGAAATGATTACAGGAAAAAGTACCTGGGCTTATACTGATGATTATCCAACAGTGGAATTGGGAGTTACTGATTTTTCTAAAGCAAAGCCAAATGGGAAACACGGGGCCAATACTGCTAATGTGAAAAAATATATTGATTTTGCTGCAGCCAATGGATTTGACGCTGTATTAGTTGAAGGTTGGAATGAAGGCTGGGAAGATTGGTTTGGTCATTCTAAAGATTATGTATTTGATTTTGTTACGCCTTATCCGGATTTTGATGTAAAAGGGATTCATGAGTATGCCAAATCAAAAGGAATCAAAATGATTATGCACCATGAAACTTCAGGTTCTACGCGCAATTATGAGCGCCATATGGATAAAGCCTATCAGTTTATGAAAGACAATGGCTATGATGCTGTAAAAAGCGGATATGTAGGTCCGATACTTCCTCGTGGCGAAAATCATTACGACCAGTGGATTGTAAACCATTATCAATACGCCATTGAAAAGGCTGCCGATTATAAAATAATGGTGAATGCTCACGAAGCTATTCGTCCAACAGGAATTTGCAGAACTTATCCAAATTTAATTGGAAATGAATCAGCCAGAGGAACAGAATATCAGGCTTTTGGAGGTTCAAAACCAAATCATGTTACCATTTTACCATTTACTCGATTAATAGGTGGACCAATGGATTATACTCCGGGGATTTTTGAAATGGATATTAGTAAAATTAACCCTGAAAACACTTCTCATTTGAACAGTACCTTGGCAAACCAATTGGCATTGTATGTAACAATGTACAGTCCGTTGCAAATGGCAGCTGATTTACCGGAGAATTACAATCGTTTTGCGGATGCTTTTCAATTCATTAAAGATGTTGCAGTAGACTGGAGTGACAGCCGTTATTTAGAAGCTGAACCAGGACAATACATCACTGTAGCCAGAAAAGCTAAAGGAACTAGTAATTGGTTCGTTGGGAATGTAAATGGAGAAACGCCTCGTACTTCGATAATTTCTTTTGATTTTCTTGAAAAAGGGAAAAAGTATGAAGCTACTATTTATGCTGATGCTAAAGATGCTCACTATAAAACCAATCCACAGGCCTATACAATTCGTAAATTGAAAGTGACGAATAAGTCAAAATTGAGTCAGTTTTCGGCAGCGGGTGGAGGATATGCAATCAGTATTATAGAAGTACGATAAAAATTTTTTTGTTGCGTTCAAATAAAAACTAAGAATACTGAAAAAATAAGACTAAAAAAATGCATTTATCGTTTTTTTAAGCTACATAATCACTACTTTTTTTAAAACGATAATTTTTTAAAATTCCTTGTTTAACAGTACGTTACATTGGTTTTTGACTTTCAGATTACTACATTTTGTTAGTTAGAAAAAAAAGTCGGCTCGCAAACAACATAATTTTACAATACAGAAATAGGAGAAGTAATAAAAGGCCATTATTACCAAACCGATTGATTTAAAAAACCAATTTTATTAACAACCAAAAAAACCAAAATTATGGTACAAATGAAAAAAAGTATGTTTTACATTTTACTTTTATGTAACATACTATTTATTATGCCAAAAGTAGTTGCACAAACTACTGCAAAAAAGATTAGCGGCGTTGTCGTGGATCAACAAGGATTGCCCTTAATTGGAGCAAGTGTTCTTGTCAAAGGAACAAATATTGGAACAATGACAGATATAGATGGAGTATTTATTTTACCTGCTTCTGGAAATTCAACAACTATATTAGTGTCATTTATAGGATATACTACTAAAGAAGTAGTTGCCAATGATCAAAAACTTAGAATTGTACTAACTGAAGATTCTAATGAATTAAAAGAAGTAGTCGTGCAAGTGGGATATGGAACGGTGAAGAAAAAAGATGCTACAGGTTCTGTTTCTCAAATCTCGGCTAAAGAATTTAATAAAGGTCAAAACGTAACACCTGAGAGTTTGATTAGTGGTCGTATTTCTGGAGTTAATGTAACTGGAGGAGGAGCTCCGGGAGCAAAGGCTGATATTCGTATTCGTGGAGGTTCTTCATTAAATGCTTCAAATGATCCATTGATTATTTTAGATGGTTTACCACTAAGCAATGCTGTCCCTTCGGGTTCAACAAGTATTTTGTCTACTATTGATCCAAATGATATTGAATCTTTTACTGTGCTTAAAGATGCTTCGGCAGCAGCTATTTATGGTTCCAGAGCAGCCAACGGAGTAATTGTAATTACTACTAAAAAAGGAAGTAAAGGCGGTGTAAAGGTGAATTTTAGTTCACAAGTGGGGGTAAATACAGTAGCTAATACTGTGGATGTTTTAAGTGCTAAACAATATCGTGCTTTAGTTAACGAAAAAGGTTCAGATGCTCAAAAAGCGCTTTTAGGAACTGCTAATACCAATTGGCAAGATGAAATTTTCCATACTGCATTAACAACGAATAACAATATTTCTGTTAGTGGAGCTTTGTTTAATAAATTGCCTATTCGTTTATCAGTAGGTAACGTAAACAATCCGGGGATTCTTAACAACACTAGTTTTGAAAGAACAACTACCTCATTGTCGATTAACCCGGTTTTATTTGATAATCATTTAAAAATTGATATTAGTGGAAACTTGTCTTTCGGGAAAAGCAGATTCCAGGATGAAGATGCCGTAATTGGTAGTGCTATTGGATTTGATCCAACACAGTCAGTTTATGCTGCAGGTTCTCGTTATGGAGGTTATTTTGAATGGTTAGAACCAAATGGAAACTTACCATTGTTACCGGCAAGAAACCCTGTTGCCCGATTAAATCAGGATGACAGAAGATCGACTTCAACAAGAAAATGGGGTAATATTAAATTAGACTATAAATTACATTTTTTTGAAGATTTACACTTTGTAACTGAAGCGGGTATTGATCGCTTTGACAGTGATGGATACACAAGAGTAAGTACTGAAAGTGCTTTAGGTTATCAGCCAAATCCTTTTACTTCTGGAGATTGGGTGAATTTAGGAAATTATTCAACCTATACAGATGCATTGCAAAACAAAAACTTAAACTCGTATTTTAATTATACTAAAGATTTTGGAAAATTTAAAGTAGATGCCACTGCAGGTTATAACTATCAATTGTTTCAAAAAGAAAAATACGAATCAGGAGAAACAACTCAGCCTAATCCAAATGAAGATGTTACTACAGATCCGGATATTAACTTGCAATCTTATTTTGGACGTTTGAATTTAGGGTATGATAGTCGTTATTTATTAACGGTAAATTACAGAAGAGACGGAACTTCTCGTTTTTCTAAAGCAAACCGATGGGGGAATTTTGCCGGAGCGGCTTTTGCCTGGAATCTTTCGGATGAATCTTTCTTAAAAGATAATGAAACGATTTCGACTTTAAAATTACGTGTTGGATACGGAACAACAGGTCAGCAAGATATTTCGGCTTCGTACGATTATTTGACAAGAGTAACCTTAGGTTCTATCAATACCCAATATATTTTTGGAGGCGTGGTTTACTCCACTGCCAGACCGGAAGGTTATAATGAAAATATCAAATGGGAAGAGTTGTCAGAAAAGAACATAGGATTAGACTATGGCTTTTTGAATAATAGAATTTCAGGTTCGATTAACTATTTTGATAAAAAATCAAGTGACTTATTAGCGGATGTATTAGTACCAGATGGTGCTAATTTAAGAAATCAGGGATTCAACAATATTGGTAATTTAAGAACAAAAGGTGTTGAATTTAGTATCCAGTCTGACATTGTTAAAAATGATAATTTGACTTGGAATTTGGCTTTTAACACTACTTATATCAATCAAAAAATATCCAATTTAGGAAAAACAGTAGAAGGTTTTACAGGTTATGCTGTTGGAGATATTAAAGGGGGAAGTGGAAATAAAATCCAAATTAACTCAGTAGGATATGCGCCTAATTCATTCTTTGTTTACGAGCAATTATATGATGCGAATAAAAAACCAATTGCAGGTGCGTATGTAGATAGAAATAATGATGGAAAAATTGATGATGGGGATCGTTATAGATTTCACAAAGCAGCACCTGATTATACATTTGGACTATTCTCAAGTTTAAACTACAAGAAATTTGATTTTGTAATGAACTGGAGAGCAAGTTTGGGGAATTACATTTTTGATAACGTAAGTTCTGATAAAGGATACTTAATGGCCGGATTAAGAAGAGATACCGATTTAGCAAATGTAAGTTCAGATTACTTAAATACTGGTTTTGTTTATGAAGATAACGGAACACAACGTTATTTGTCTAATTATTTTGTAAAAGATGCTTCTTTTATCAAATTGGATAATGTAACAGTAGGATACACTTTTGATAAAGCTATTCTTAAAGTGGTGAATTTAAGATTTTCTGCAGGTGTTCAAAATGTATTGACTATTACGAAATACAATGGTTTAGATCCTGAAAAATTCAACGGAATTGATGGGAATATTTATCCTCGTGCAAGAACTTTCTTGTTTGGTGTAAATGCAAATTTCTAATAGCTAATTAACAAATCAAAAAAATAAACAAAATGAAAGTATCATTTAAATATATATCTATTTTATTCCTGATTATTTTAGGAATGAATATGACACTAGTATCGTGTACAAGCGATTTAGATGTGACCCCAAAAGATGATGACGAGTTTTTGTCAGAAACGTTTTTCCAAGATCAGGATTCGTACAAACAAGTTTTAGCCAAATTATATGCTGGTCTGTATGTGGGAGGTAATGATGGTGATGGTAAAGCGGATATTGCCGGTATTGGTGGAGATTTTAGTAGCTATTTGCGTTTGCTTTTCGTAAATCAGGAGTTTACAACAGATGAAGCTATTATTGCCTGGGCCGATGGAACTTTACCAACAATGAATTCTCAAACCTGGTCACCAAATAACGAATTCTTGTATGGAACTTTTTCAAGAGCTTTCTATGAAATTAGTTTGGCAAATGAATTTTTGAGACAGACTACTGATGAGAAATTAAATGCTCGTGGTGTTGATGCCAGTTTAAAAACAGATATCGCTTATTTTAGAGCAGAAGCCCGTTTTTTAAGAGCTTTCTCCTATGCTAATTTGATGGATTTATTTGGGAATGTCCCTATTACTACTGAAAATGATCCTGTAGGTTTCTTTTATCCGGAACAAAAAACCAGAGATGAAGTGTTTGCTTATGTAGAAAGCGAATTAAAAGATTTGGATAATAGTTTAGTAGCTTCAAAAGCTAATGAATATGGTAGAATTGATAAAACGGCAGCTAAATTTTTATTAGCACAAATTTATTTGAATGCCAAAGTATATACAGGAACTGAAAGATATGCTGAAGCAGCTGCTTTGTGTACAGATATTATCAATAATTCAGGATATACATTTGCCAATGTACCTTATAAATACTTATTCTCTGCTGATAATGATAGAAATGGATCGCAATCTGAATTTATTTTTCCAATCATAAGTGATGGAAATGCCATTAGAGCAACTGGAGGCGGTATGAGTTTTATATTGCATGCTTCAATCGGAGGTTCCATGGATGCTGCACAATACGGTATGAATGGTGGATGGCAAGGTATCCGTACAAGACCTGAGTTTGTTGCTCTTTTTCCAGATGCAACTGCAACTGGTGACAAAAGAGGTACTTTCTATACAGATGGTCAAACTTTAGACATCGCTAATGTAGGTACATTTACAAATGGGTATGCAGTTACCAAATTTACAAACGTAAATTCAGATGGAACTGCAGCGCAACGTAATGATATTCCGGATACTGATTTTCCAATGTTCCGTTTGTCAGATGCAATGTTAATGTATGCTGAATGTGCGGTTAGAGGAGCTACAGGTACTGATATGACAACAGCAGTGGGATATATTAATCAATTAAGAAATCGTGCTCAGGCAGCTACGATTACTTCTGCAAATATGAATCTTAATTTTATTCTGGATGAAAGAGGTCGCGAATTATTCTGGGAATGTCACAGAAGAACTGATTTAATTCGTTTTGGAAAATTTTCAGGAGCCGATAAAATCTGGCAATGGAAAGGTGGTACTGAAGATGGTACAGCAACTGCATCATTTAGAGATTTGATGCCAATACCTGCTAAAACCATTCAGGCAAATCCAACTCTAAAACAAAATCCAGGATACTAACCAATCACTTCAATTAAAGATGAAAAATATATATAAAATAGTAATTGCATTGGTAAGCGTTTTGTTTTTATCATGCAACGCTGATGCGGTAGATAATAGACCGGTTCTTGAGAACCTAAGTGTTCCGGTATTGCCTGCTTCTTTAATGGCAAAAACATATGTGTTAGCAGAAGAAAATGCTACAGAGGTTGTAGATAATTTTGTTTGGTCAACTGCTGAATATTCTCAGGATGTCGTAGTAACCTACACTTTGATGATGGATAAGACTGGTGGAGATTTTTCGGCAGCTAAAGTTTTGGCAACTACTTCTGATGTCACTGAAGCTTCTGTTCTTGTTAAGACTTTGAATCAGGCTGCTATAGACTTAGGTGCAGAACCAGGAAAGGCTACTGAATTTGATATAAAAGTAAAATGTAGTGTTTCCGGAGGTGTAGGTGTAGTTTCTGAAAATAAAGCGACTATTACTGTTACTGCTTATTCAGGTTTAGTTCCTTATGCTTTTACAGATTGGTATTTAGTTGGTGATGCAACTGCTGCTGGCTGGGATACTAATAATGGCAATCAGCCACTTTTCAGAAGCGGGACAAATGCAAAACTATATAAGTTCACTGGTTATTTTAAAGCAGGTGCTTTTAAATTGATATCTAATCCGGGAAGTTGGGTACCAATGTACGGAATGGGAGCCGGAGGAAATCTTGCTTATAGAGGTGGCGATTCTGATCCTGATCCGGCTACATTTAATATTGCAACAGCAGGTTATTACACCTTTACAATGAATTTGGAAACTCTAAAATATACATTAGAAACTTATAATGTATCTGCTGCTTCAACTTATAGCAGAGTAGGTTTTATTGGTTCGTCAAGAACTGGTAATGATACAGGTTGGGCAGGTGATGATACGCCAATGACACAATCGGCTTTTAATTCTCATTTTTGGACTATTACAATTAATTTGTTTGAAGGAAAAGGGAAGTTTAGAGCTAATAATGCCTGGGATGTAAACTGGGGAGGAGATACTGCTTTTTCAGCATATCCAACTCAAGGAACTAGTGGAGGTGATATTCCTGTAGCAAAATCAAAATACAAAGTATATTTTAATGATTTGGACGGAAGTTATCTGATGATTCCTAATCAGCAATAAATTAATGAAATAATGAAAAGGCTATCTATTATCAGATAGCCTTTTTTTTCCTAAACCAATTTTCATGAAAAAAATCATACTATTATTTAGTTGTTTTTTTTCAATCATAGCTTTTGCCCAACAGCAAACGGTTACCTATTCGGTAAGTCCGGCTATTTTTGAAGAAACAACGGCAATTACTATTACCATAAACGGAAATAGTATTAACGAATCCAGCTGGGGAGTAACCGGAAATGCGTTGTATCTCTGGGCTTGGGCATTTGCTCTTGATGATACCACTTCCAAAGGAACTCCGGATAACGGAACCTGGGAAGCTTCATCTGAGGCGAGTAAATTCACCTATAATGCAGCTACCGATACCTATACCAAAATCATCACACCAGCTACTTACTACAATGCAACCGCTTTGGGTAAATTAGGTTTTTTAGTTAAAGCCAAAAATGGAACTGGTGATAAAAAATCGCAGGATATTTTAGTTGAAGTAGGAGGTTTTCAATTGACACTGGCTGCACCGGTTGAAAATAGCATTACTGTAATTACTTCAGGATCCAATTTTACAATTTCGGCAAGCAATACAGGCGGAAATGCAGCTTATGTATTAAAAGCAAATGGAACTATTTTAAATTCTAATGCCAATACCGCTTCTTATTCCTATACGCATTTGGGAATTACAACGAATCAGAATTATGAATTACAGGTGACTCAGGGAGCAACAGTAATTATTAAGAAATTCACAGTTATTATCAATCCTAATGTTATTTCACAGGCAATGCCATCTGGTTTAGAGGATGGTATTAATTACAATGCCACCGATTTGACTAAGGCAACATTAGTTTTAGATGCACCGGGAAAGGATTTTGTGTA
>JALRGZ010000038.1 GCA_023253295.1 Flavobacterium sp. | reverse complement strand
CTTTTCAGATCATTACAATTATTCAGATGATGATTTTAAAAAGATAATAGATATAGCAAAGATACACTCTGCCTTAATAATTACAACTGAAAAGGATTTTACAAAAATTCCCAAAATATATAGAAAAAAAATTAAATATATTGATATCGATTTAATTATCGATAACGAAATTAATTTGATAAAATTTCTTAAATCTAAGATTAATGAAAAACATTAAATATTTTTTACAATTTTTAATTATCATTACTTTATTTATTTTTTTTAAATTTTTAGGGTTAAAATTATCCTCTAAATTATCTGGTTATATAATGTATATTTTTGGGCCATTATTTAGATCAAATCGAACAGCTGATAATAATATTAAAAGAGCTTTGCCAAAATCAACGAATAAAGAAAGAAAAGTAATCTTGAAAAGCATGTGCTGAGAATGAAGAATTGAAAAAAGGTTTAAACATTGCTAACGGTAAAATTCTTTACAAAGGAGTAGCTGAAGCTTTCAACCTTCCTTTCAACGAAACTATCGAAACTGCTGTTTGCTAATAAAACACACTTAATAATACTCAAAAACCCTTTCATTTGCAGGAAAGGGTTTTTTGTTTATTTAATTCCTCCAAAAGCGCCAAAACAAACGTTTTTATGTAATATCTCTACCGAAGAGAAACCAACTTTTTTCATCAAGTCCAATTGATAACTCATCGAGCGTGGTGTATCTTCCTTTTCGATATAATCAAAAACCTTTTGTTGGTATTCCTTCCCTCCTATATTCGTCAAATAATTAGCATACATTTTCCAAACCAATTGATTTACTTCAGCATGATTCTGTATTACCAAATCCGAAATTAAAAAACAGCCTCCAGGTGTTAAGCTGTCGAACAATTTTTGAAACACTGTTTCCCAATCGGAATCTTCACGTAAATGATGTAAAACGGCACCTGCCAAAATAATATCAAACTGATTTTTTGGCAAATTAATGTCACGAATATCTCCTTGTATAATTTTTACATTACCAGACGTTTCTCCTGAAACCCGCTCTTTAGCTTTGTCCAACATATTCTGACTCAAATCAATCAAAGTACAATCTAAATCAGCCACTTTAGAAAGCATCTTTAAGGTATAATTTCCCGCTCCGCAACCTAAATCCAAAATACTTTTGGCATTTGGTTTTACAGCTTTTGCCGCACTTGTAATTAATTCCAAAGCAATGGTAGCATCCATAGTAGCCACTTGCCCCGTTTCTAAATTAGAAAAACGTTCTACCTCATTATCAAAACGTTCTCTGATTTCTGCAACTGTTGATTTTTTCATGATTTCAATTTTATTTTTTGCGTCCTACAAATCGTATTACTGATCCTTTTCCATTGTGGAATAATCCTTCGTTAAGTTCAATTTCCATTTCCACCAATTCTTCAAAATCATAATTAGAAAAATCCGCTTTTATTTCCTCAATTGAGAATAACGAGTCGATATCTTTTGGACCTCCAGCTTTCTCATCCTTTTGAACATAACTAAGATGTTTTTTGCTGAAAGATTCAAAAATAACAACTCCTCCTTTACGTAAATATTGATCTAAAATCTTGTGATTATGTGATTTAATCGCAGCGGGAAAATGAGCATAAATAAGTCCTATTGCATCAAACTGTTCAAGTTCATAATCTATTGACTCTAATTCGCCAACCTCATAATTAATTTTAACATCATTGGATGCTGCCAGATGCAATGCTTTCTTTTTTCCTTCTACACTTATGTCAAACGCAAAAACATTCCACCCCATTTTAGCAGCATAAACAGCATTGCGACCTTCTCCTTCTGCAGGAAAAAGAATAGTTCCTGCTTTTAGTTTATCTAGCTCTTTTTTAAGGTATTTATTAGGCTCTTCGCCATAAGCAAACTCTTTATTGCTATATCTTTCGTTCCATCTGTCTTTCCAAAATTGTTCCATAATAGTTTTCATTTTCTTTTACAAACCTATAATTTTTATATATGACATAAAAATACTTAATTTGTTAATTATTAATACCTAAAAAGTATTTATGGAATTACGTCACTTAAAATATTTCCTGAAATTAGCCGAAGAACTCAGCTTTGTTCGTGCTGCCGAAAAGCTATTCATTTCTCAACCACCCTTAAGCCGTCAGATTAAAGAATTAGAAAATGAACTTGGCGCGACGCTTTTTGAGCGCAATAACAAACGGGTAATCCTTACCGATGCAGGCAAATATTACCTAAAAGAGATTCAGGAATTGATTCAAAATCTAGAGCGAATTAATGCCACAACCAAAAAAATTAGCGAGAATCAAAGCGGCGAATTCCGAATTGCTTACGTGAGCACCACTTTTTCGGGAGATATTTCGGCATTAATTCAGTTTTTGTCGGCTCAATATCCTTATGTTAATTTTCGATTGTATGAAGTTCCCACAGTCAAGCAAATTGCTGCTTTAGAAGAAGGAAAAATCGACTTTGGAATTATTCGCGCACCCTTGCATTCACCCAAAATCGATTCGCATTTGTGGTTCAAAGACAGTTTTTCATTGGTTTATAATCGGAATAATTACAGCATTACTTCCGAAGCCGATTTAGAGCAATTAAAAAAGGCTACTTTTGTCTTTTTCAACAAAGACTATGCTCCCTATTTTTACGATTCCTTATTAGAAATTTGTGCCCAATATGGTTTTAAACCCAAAGTGGTGCATGAATCCAATAACATTTCATCGATTATCCAATTGGTCAAAAATGGATTGGGAATTTCAATTGTGCCTACCGCTATCATGAAAAGTCATAATTATCCTGAATTGGAATTTTTAGAGCTCAAAAAAGCAGATCATTTTACCGATATTTTATTGGTTACACCAAAGGGAAATCCGTCAGAAATTTCGAAATTAGCCATACAATTTCTAACGAAACAAAACCTAAAAGATGAGTACTAACGAAAATACAATTGCCCATTTCCAAACTCCTTTAGGAATTGCAGCAATCATCGGCGATGAAAAAGGAATCTCGGAAATCTCCATTCAGGATAAAGGAGAGATATCCGAATCTATTCCTGCTGTTTTAGAAGAAGCCGTGAAACAACTTCAGGACTATTTTGATGGAAAAAGAACTAATTTTGATTTCAAAATGAATCCAAAAGGAACCGATTTTCAACAAAAGGTATGGCAAGCCTTAATCGAAATTCCGTTTGGAAAAACCATGAGCTATTTGGATTTATCCAAAAAATTAGGCGATGTCAAAGCCATTCGCGCAGTAGCAACTGCTAATGGTAAAAATCCGCTTTGGATTGTAGTGCCATGTCACAGGGTCATTGGCACCGATGGTTCACTCACGGGTTATGCAGGCGGATTGTGGCGCAAAAAATGGTTATTGGAACACGAAAATCCCGCACGAAAACAAGAATTGTTATTTTAAACAATAACAATACAATTAACCTTTAACAGATTTTAACCATTAAGAAATTAAGGTAAATTAAGATTTTACCTTACCACAAAGGGTACAAAGTTTTACGCAAACAAAACGAAGAATCTTAACTCCTTAATGGTTTAATTAAAAGTATAATTGATAATTTCAGTTATCTTTTTTTATGTAAATTCGTACTGAAGCTAATTGAAAACCCATGAAAAAACTCAAAAAATTCCTAATCAGATTGATCCTATTTATTGGCATCGTAATCCTTTTGCTGTATGCTTTTCAAAAAGATTATTTGATAAGAGCAGTGAGAGTTACCTATCTCAACGGCCATTCAACTGCATTTTTAGATGATTACAAATACTTTGACAATCGAATTATTCAAAAAGGCAATCAACCACAACCCTGGAATTTGGCTAAAGATTACAACACTGTAAAACCTACTGAAAGATTAGAAGCTTTACATAAAGAAATGGGAACGGTTGCTTTTGTAATTATCAAAAACGATAGTATCTGGAACGAAAACTATTATGATAATTATTCAGCAACTTCTAAATCGAATTCTTTTTCGATGGCCAAAAGTATTGTAACGGCTTCCTTAGGAAAAGCCATTATGGATGGACAAATTAAAAGCTTGAACCAAAAAGTAGGCGATTTTTTTCCTGAATTTTCTAAAGGAAAATCGGCAGAAATCACCGTAGGCGATTTAGCTTCAATGGCTTCAGGATTGAATTGGGATGAAGCCTATTATAATCCTTTTTCTGTTACTACCCAAGCCTATTTTGATGAAGATTTAACTCCGGTTATACTAGGCCTGAAAGGCATCGAAAAACCCGGAAAATATTATAAATACTTAAGTGGAAACACTCAGCTACTTGCCATGTGTATTGAGAAAGCCACGGGGGAAAAATTAGCCGATTATGTATCGAAATCTTTCTGGAAACCTATGGGTGCCGAAAGTGATGCTTTTTGGCAAACCGATAAAAAAGACTTGGTAAAAGCTTTTTGTTGTATAGCCAGTAATGCCAGAGATTTTGCCCGTTTTGGCAAACTCTATCTGCAACATGGAAAATGGAATAATAAAACCATTTTAGACAGCTCTTTTGTAGCCAAATCTGTTAAACCCCGTTTTAAAGAATCGCCTGAATATGGTTACGGCTGGTGGCTGAGCAATTACAAAAACAAACAACTATTTTATATGCGTGGTCATTTAGGGCAATATGTAATTGTTATTCCGGAAGACCAGTTAATCATTGTTCGATTAGGAAATAAAGAGCATAAAGCTACCATCGAAAATCCACATAGTCAAGACCTTTTTGTTTATCTTGACGAAAGTTATAAAATGCTTAGTAAAAAATAATGTTTGACCAAAAAAAAGAAACTGATGATTGAAAAAATAAACCTCAATAACATCCTTTTTCTGGACATAGAAACCGTTCCTGAAACGGCCGATTTCAACGAATTGGATTCGGAAACGCAAACACTTTATGAACAAAAAACCCAATACCAACGCAAGGAAGATTTCTCAGCTGAAGAATTTTATGAGCGAGCAGGCATTTGGGCGGAATTTGGAAAAATTGTGTGTATCTCTGTTGGTTTTTTTGCCAACAAAAATGATATCCGAAACTTTAGAGTAACTTCTTTTTTTGGAGAGGAAAAAAAAATCCTAAAGGATTTCAGCAATTTATTGAACAATCATTTCAATGGACCTCAACACTTATTGTGCGGACATAACGCTAAGGAATTTGATATTCCTTTTATTGCCCGACGCATGATTATCAATAGCATTGCGATTCCCGATAAGTTGAATCTTTTTGGAAAAAAACCCTGGGAAATTCCGCATCTCGATACCTTGGAATTGTGGAAATTTGGCGATTACAAGCATTTTACTTCTTTAAAATTAATGTGTAAAGTACTAGGCATTCCTTCCCCAAAAGGCGATATCGACGGCAGTCAGGTAGGACATGTATTTTATGTAGAAAAAGACATTGACCGTATTGTAAGCTATTGCGAAAAAGACACTATCGCTGTGGCTCAGATTTTCCTGCGATTACGAAGAGAAGATTTATTGATTGAGGAGGAAATTATTCATGTTTAAAAATTTATTAAATGACAGATCCTGAAATAGCCCTTTTGAGAATGACTTCTCAGAAAATCCTGAAAACAAATTTTCATGAACCTCAGGAAATTGTAAATCATTTAGGCGCCATGCAGGCACAAGATTATACAATGGCAAAATGGGCAATTGGCTCACGATGTGATGCTACTGAAAAAAGTATTGAAGAAGCTATTAATTCCGGAAAAATCATTCGCACTCATATTTTACGCCCAACCTGGCATTTTGTTTCTGCCGATGATATTCATTGGATGCTGGATATTTCGGGACCACAAGTGAAAAAAATTATACTTTCGGCAGCTAAAAAATATGATCTGGATGAAAAGAAACTAAAAAAAATTAACGCTTCAATCGAAAAGATTCTACTGAATAATAAAAGCCTCAGCCGCGAAGAAATCATTTGTGAACTGGGTTTCAAAAAAGAAACAGACCAAAATTTTTCCAGTACTCTTATAATGGGATATGCCGAACTGGATGGTTTGGTTTGCAACGGAAATATGAAAGACCGGCAGATAACGTATTCTTTACTAGAAGAAAAAGTTCCGAAAACAAAAACAAAACTGACTAAAGAAGAAGGATTGGCAAAACTGGCAAAACGTTATTTTGAAAGTCATGGCCCTGCAACATTACCAGATTTTACGTGGTGGTCTGGTTTTCCTGCTACAATTTCAAAACTTGCCGTTCTATCAATCGAGTCAGAACTCGACTCTGTTGAAGTTAACGGCAAAAAATATTGGTTCAAAAAAGGACTTTCTTCTGAGTCCAATGCCTCAAAAAAGATTCATTTTCTTCCTTCTTTTGATGAAATTTTAATCTCATACAAAACGCGTGAAATAATCATTCCGAAAGAACATCAAGCCAAAGCCTTTACCAATAATGGTATCTTCTGGCCAATAATTATTGAAAATGAAAAAGCTATCGGAACATGGAAACGAAGTCAGAAAAAAGAGCATATAAAAATAGAAACCCGTTTTTTTGAAAACATTTCGCAAAAGAAAAAAGCACTTGTTTTAGAAGCTATTAAACCTTTTGAAAACTATTTAGAAACTAAAATCATTATTGAATAAATAGAGATTTCTTCAAAATCGTATATCTTCCAGTAAATACTTCTTTTTTAGCAGGTAAAATCTTTGTGCATTATATTCTGAAATATTTACATTTACAAAAATTAATAAATTATGGTATTAAGTAGATTCTGGTTGGCAATTTTTATCTCGTCAATTGCCTTTATTTTTGTGAGTTTGTTTACTAATGATGCATACACCATTGATAACGTGTTAAATGGCAAAAAAGACGAACCTATCTTAATCAATGAAAAATTTACCGAACAGCTTCCTGCTTTCATCAAAGACAGCATTAAAAAAGCGCCAGATCAGACTATGATTATCAATCGTGATACGCTAAATGCAGATACGACTTATGTATACAAAAATCAAACCGTTAAAATCTACAGTGGTATTCAAAAATCGGATGGATTATTACCCACTTGTAAAAACACTTTAGTAGATTTAATCCTTCCTTTAATTGCGTATTTGGCTTTTTTCTGTGGATTGATGGAACTATTAATCATCTCCGGAGCTTCCGGAAAACTGGCTAAAGTACTGAGTCCAGTATTCGTGAAAGTGTTTCCAAGTATCCCTAAAAACCACCCTTCTATTTCGTACATGACCTTGAATTTTGCTGCTAACTTCCTTGGATTGGATTCGGCTGCAACGCCTTTCGGACTGAAAGCGATGGAAAGTTTGCAGGAACTCAACCCCGAAAAAGACAAAGCCAGTGATGCCCAAATCATGTTCATGTGTTTGCATGCTTCTGGTTTAACTTTGATTGCAACTTCCATCATTGGGTATCGTGCGGCAGCCGGTGCAGCTAATCCTGCCGATGTAATGTTGCCATGTATCATTACTTCTTTCATTGGAACTATTGCTGCTTTCTTAATTGTGGGAATCAAACAAAAAATCAATTTCAAAAGTGCCTCTCTAGTGGCAGCTTTAATGGGATTAATCGGGGCTATTATTGGTTTACTGATGTATGTAAATCATTTGGATTTAATTGGTAAAAATTATTTCACTTCTAACCTATCGGCATTGATTTTACTGGTGATTATTGTGGCTACGCTCCTCCTTTCGTTTATGAAGGAATCAAAATTTACCGAAGCTAAAACCACTGTTTTTGATGCTTTTGTATCCGGAGCCAACAACGGTGTGAAAACCGGAGTAACGATTTTCCCTTATGTTTTAGGAATGTTGGTAGCTATTTCATTGTTCAGAAACAGCGGATTATTTGAAATAATCAGCAATGGATTGGGCTTTGTTTTCTCGAATTTGGGAGTAAATAAAGAAATTGTAGATTCATTGCCTGTTGCTTTGTTGCGCCCTTTTAGCTCAGCTGGTTCAAGAGGTTTCTTAATCGATTCTATGAATACCTTTGGTGCCGATTCAATGACAGGAAGATTAAGTTCAATTTTCCAATGTAGTGCCGAAAGTACCTTCTATGTTATTGCGGTTTATTTTGGTTCGGTGAATATCAAAAATACCCGTTACGCTTTAGGAACCATGCTTATAGTCGATGTTATTTGCGTAATTACAGCTATTTTTGTGGCGAGTTGGTTTTTTTAAATGTGAATTGATTGTTTACAACGGATTAAAATCCGTCGCTATGCCGATGGCTCTCTAAAATATATGAAAATGTGTAAGTTCCGTAGGAACGATTTAGATTGTAGAAACGGATTTTAATCCGTTGATGATGTAAAACAATAAAAAACAATTATGGCAAATACCTATCATCAAATTTACATTCAGGTTGTTTTTGCGGTAAAATATCGTGAAGCTGTTATTGCTGATGAATGGAAATCTACATTGTTTGGCGTAATTGGTAATTTAATAAATGAAACTGGATGTAAAACCATAATTGTTAATGGTGTTGAAGATCATGTTCATTGTTTTTTGGGTCTTAAACCTGTTGTTTCAATTTCGGAATTAATGAAAACGGTAAAAGCAAAATCATCAAAATACATTAATGATCATCATTTGACCAAATCAAAATTTGAATGGCTGGAAGGTTATGGTGCGTTTTCGTATGGTCATTCTCAAATTAATGTAGTTTACAATTATGTTGCTAATCAAGAAGAACATCATAAAAAGCAAACTTTCAAGGAAGAATATTTAGAGTTTTTAGATAAATTCCAAGTTCCATTTGACGAAAGATATATTTTTCAGGATATGATATAAAATGAAAAATTATATATGTACCGAGCCTAAGGCTCTCATTTGAATGGATTTGATTGTTTTCAACGGATTAAAATCCGTTTCTACAATATTTGTCGTTCCCACGGAACTTTCACATTTAACACATATCATAGAGCCTTCGGCTCGAAACATTTTGTAGCAACGGATTTTAATCCGTTTGTGATATGAAATAGCAAGAAACAGAGTTCCGTAGGAACGGAACATATCGCAAGAATATAATCCGTTGTCATGGAAACGAATTATATTCAAACAATCAATTTTAACAGATTAACACAACAATAGTTCTAGGATTTCTAATCTATTTTTCATTCTTTTGAATTTTACAAAAATTACTATTTATAAACTCATTTAAACAAATAAAAAATGTCAAAATACACTAAATACATCGCCATAGGATTGCTAATTATATTTTTAGTTACCAGCTTATTAGGCTAGTTTTTAAAACATTAATCGTAAAAATTAAGAGATGGTATTTTATTGAATAGCATCTCTTTTTATTTGATTTTATAACAAAAAGTTTGATTTTTTAAAGGAATCACAGCTGTCAAAAAACTGTGGCTACGCTAAATAATTTTTATATTTGTCAAAAAACAAAAAACTAATGGACTTTATTTATCAGGATCCTTATCCAATTTTAAAAGACGATACCCAATACCGCAAAATCACTTCAGATTACGTAAAATTAGAAAAATTAGGAGACAGAGAAATCCTAACAGTTGATCCAAAAGGCTTAGAGTTACTTTCGCAAGAAGCAATGAAAGATGTTTCTTTTATGTTGCGCACTTCGCATTTAGAGAAATTAAGTGCTATTCTTGATGATCCGGAAGCGACCGACAACGACCGTTTCGTAGCTTATAATCTCCTGCAGAACGCTGCAGTTGCAGTGGAAGGCGCGCTTCCTTCCTGCCAGGATACCGGAACAGCAATTTGCGTTGCTAAAAAAGGCG
>JALRGZ010000300.1 GCA_023253295.1 Flavobacterium sp. | reverse complement strand
TTGAATTTAACCGAAAGCTTACCGGAATGGATTGCTGAAGTATCCAAATTAAATCCTATAAATACAAGTTCTAAAGGACTAAAAAATGCAAATGATTTAAAAGTTAGTTCTCAGGATGTGAATACAAATTCAGCAAAAGTAATTGCTAAAAACGGGTGGCTGACTTATGATGGCAAACTGATGACAGGAATGCGATTAAGCGTACCATGGTGGAGAGGAAGTCTTAGAGACAGTGATTTGTCAAAAGCAGTTCCTGATGTTACTCGATTTGTTCCGGGCAGAAGAGGTACAGGTCTTACCGATAATATTGAAGAAGTATCAGCTTATTTGAAAAATAATAATATGGTTGCCTTAGAACATAATTATGGGTTATGGTACGAGCGTCGTATGGATGACCACGAGCGTGTGCGTCGTTTTGATTCAGATGTTTGGCCTCCATTTTACGAGCAACCATTTGCAAGATCAGGTGAAGGTTTGGCTTGGGACCAATTGAGTAAATATGATTTGACCAAATTCAATACCTGGTATTGGGATCGATTAGCTCGTTTTGCTAATCTGGCAGAAACGCAAGGGCAGATTTTGGTAAACCAACAATATTTTCAACATAATATTATTGAAGCAGGTGCGCACTGGTCGAGTTCGCCTTGGCGTTCTGCCAATAATGTGAATCAAACTGGATTCCCAGAACCACCGCCTTATGCCGGTGACAAACGTATTTTTATGGCGGAACAATTTTATGATGTTAGCAATCTGGTGAGAAGAAAATTACACCAAGGGTTTATTCGTAAAAGCTTAGAAAATTTTGAAAATAACTCGAATGTAATTCAATTAACAAGTGCCGAATATACTGGTCCCTTACATTTTATGCAGTTTTGGCTGGATGAAGTTCAAAAATGGAAAGACGAAACGGGTAAAAAAGAAATTATTGGTTTAAGTGCGACGAAAGATGTTCAGGACGCCATTTTGAAAGATGTTAATCGAGCTAAAACCGTAGATGCGATTGACATTCGTTATTGGTATTATAAAGATGACGGAAATGCTTATGCACCGGAAGGAGGAAAAAATTTGGCACCAAGACAACACGCCCGACAAATGAAAGTTGGTAAGGAAACGGATGAGCAGGTATATCACGCCGTTCGTGAATATCGTGAAAAATATCCTGATAAAGTAATTTTATATTCTACGGATGCTTCGCCTCGTTTTGGATGGCCGGCTTTAATGGGTGGCGCTTCTTTAGCGGCATTGCCTAAGGTGGAACTTCCTCAATTTTATCAGGCAATTGTTGAAATGCAGCTGGTTCCCGAAAACAGTCATACTGATGCCATTTGGAAATTAGAAAACAAAGGAAAGAGCTATTTGTATTTTGTAAAAGAGCCTCAGAATGTTTCTTTGGATTTGAGTGACTACAAAGGAACTTTTGAGGTGTATGCAATCAATACTTCAAATGGAAGTGTTACTAAGAAAGAAACAGTACAAGGTGGAAAAACAATTGTGATTCCTGCCGATGCTACTAAAGAAAAAGTGTTATTTATTGTAAAAAAATAAAATTTAAATTAATTAAGAATGAAACTAAAGTGCAATTTTTCAGTTACTTTTTTGATGTCATTGTTCCTTTTGCTTTTGGCAGAAAATGGAAATGCACAATCGAAAGCCTTACTTAAACTGGAAGTGTCAAAACAAAATCCTCATTATTTTCAAACCGAAGATGGAAAACCATTCTTTTGGTTAGGAGATACAGGCTGGTTGACTTTTGGCAAGTTAAGTCGTGAAGAATTGAATACCTATTTTCAGGACAGAAAGAAAAAAGGCTACAATGTAATTCAGGTGATGGTTTTGCATACGCTGGCTGTAAAAAATGTCTATGGCGATTATGCTTTGGTGGATGGAAATGTTTCAAAACCGTTGACTACACCTGGAAATGATTTCAAAAATCCTGCTGAATACGATTTCTGGGATCATGTAGATTATGCATTGGATGTGGCTCAAAAGAATGGAATTTATTTAGCAATGGTACCGGTTTGGGGAACTAATATTAGTAGTAAAGACAGCAAAGTAACCAAAGCAGATGTTGAAAAATACGCACAGTTTTTAGCGGACAGATTTAAAAACAGAACCAATGTGATTTGGTTGAATGGAGGAGATACTTATGGGGATAAATTCACCGATATCTGGAATGCCATTGGTAATACTTTAAAAAACAATACCAATCAGTTGGTGACTTTCCACCCTTTTGGACGTACCGATTCATCTGAGAATTATCACAATGCCAAATGGTTGGATTTTAATATGTTCCAATCAGGTCACCGCAGATACGATCAGGATACGTTGCCAAACTCATTCAAAGAAGACAATTACAAATTTGTGTTGAGAGATTACGCTCTAAAACCTACGAAACCAACATTGGATGGAGAGCCTTCTTACGAAGGAATTCCTCATGGTTTACACGATACTTTGCAACCTAAATGGAAAGATCAGGATTTAAGAAGATATGCCTATTGGTCTGTTTTTGCAGGTGGTGCCGGATTTACTTACGGAAATAATGCCGTAATGCAAATGTTCCATAAAGGGGAAAAGAAAGGGGCATATGGAAACAAAGCCATTTGGAGTGATGAGTTAAATGCTCCGGGAGCCGGCCAAATGCAATATGTAAAAAAACTGATTTTGAGATTTAATTATAATGATCGAATGCCGGACGAATCGATGGTAGCCAATCAGGGAGTGAAATACAATTACATTGCCGCTACCAAAGGAAAAGATTATGCGCTGGCTTATACCTACAATGGTAAAAATATTATTCTGAATATGGGTGTAATTCAAGGTGCTAAAGTAAAAGCTTCCTGGTACAATCCAAGAAACGGTAAAGAAAAAGCAATCGGTTTATTTGCTAACAAAGGCGTTCAGGATTTTAATCCTCCGGGAGAAAAATCAGAGGGTAACGACTGGGTTTTAATTTTAACTTCCAAGTAGCCACAATCTTGTCATCCCGAGGAACAAGGAATCTCAAAAGGATGACAAAAATGAGAATAAAAACTGCGCAAATCTGCGTGAACCTAAAATATTATTTATGAGAATTAAATCATTACTTATAGTACTCTGCCTTTTTACAGGATTTAATTTCGCTTTCGCAAAAGAAGGTTGGATTAATATCTTGAACGAAGGAGGAAACAACAAAGGAATTTTGTGTACCAAAGCCATTCAGAAAGCCATTGATGCCGTGGCCAATGGCGAAACCCCCGTCGGCCTTGCAGACCCGGACGTCGCCACACAACGGTTTGGGCCTGATACGGTCGACGGCATTGCCCCCGCTGCGCAATGGCAACAATGGTGGCAAGACGCCGCCGCCAAAAAGCGAAAAGGCGCGCCGTGGAATGTGCAGCAGTGAAGCCGAGGGTCTGGGTGGCACGGGTGGTGTCAATGCCGCGGCCGTAGGTCAAGAA
>JALRGZ010000120.1 GCA_023253295.1 Flavobacterium sp. | reverse complement strand
AATTGGAAGACGACTGGAAAGAGATTTTGTCAATGGGAAGTGATTTTGAAACAAAGTCTTCAAAAGTTAATATCCAACAGCGTATTTCGGCTAAGTCTTATCTAGAAAAAGCTAGTAAAATGTTGGATTATATTCATAGAGGGGATTTGTATGAAGCTAATTTTTGCATGGAATTCTATGCAGAAAATGCCCAAATCGAACCAATGGAAGTATATTTAAAGTTAAATGAAATTTCGAAGCCGCCTTTTGCCGTGTTTTTCAAAAATCACAAACAATATTTGTTATCAGCCTCTCCAGAGCGTTATTTGAAAAAAGAAGGAGATACCATTATTTCACAACCTATCAAAGGAACTGCAAAACGGTTTTCAGATCCAGAAGAAGATGAAAAATCCAAAAACGAATTGGCAAATAATGCTAAAGAACGTGCCGAAAATATCATGATAACCGATTTAGTTCGTAATGATTTATCACATACAGCACAAAAAGGTTCTGTTCAAGTGACGGAATTATGTGGTATTTATTCGTTCTTACAGGTACATCAAATGATTTCAACTATTACTTCAAAATTAGACTCACAATACAGCGCTGTTGATGCTTTAAGATTTACTTTTCCAATGGGAAGTATGACGGGAGCACCAAAGATTTCTGTAATGAAAATCATCGAAGAATTGGAAGAAACCAAAAGAGGTTTGTATAGTGGAGCAGTTGGTTATTTTACTCCCGAGGGTGATTTTGATTTTAATGTGGTTATTCGAAGTATTTTATATAATCAGCAAAATCAATATTTGTCTTTTTCGGTAGGAAGTGCTATTACGTCGCTTTCGGTTCCTGAAAACGAATATCAGGAATGTTTACTCAAGGCAAAAGCGATGTTTGAAGTTTTAAAATAAATTATATTCCAAATTCATGCTCGAAAAACTCAAAAAACATATCAATCAGAACTTTCCATTTTTAGAAAACAGCAGATTGCTTTTGGCTACAAGCGGAGGAATTGACAGCATGGTTTTGGCTCATTTATTACATCAATTAAATTATGATATCGCATTGTGTCACTGTAATTTTCAGTTGCGAGGTTTAGAAAGTTTTGGCGATCAAAATTTTGTTCAGGAATATGCTACTGCTAACCAGATTCCGTTGTTTTTGACCCAATTTGACACTGAAGCTTTCGCAAATGACTACAAGCTTTCTACTCAAATTGCAGCTCGTGAATTGCGCTACAATTGGTTTTATGAATTATTAGAAACAGAAGGATATGATTATATTGTAACAGCCCATCATGCTGATGATAACATTGAAACCTTTTTGATTAATCTGAGTCGAGGAACTGGTTTAGAAGGATTAGTTGGAATTCCTGCTAAAAATGATAAAATTATCCGTCCGTTATTGGTTTTTTCCAGAGAAGAAATTCAGGAATATGCTAAACAAAATAATATTCAATGGCGTGAAGATAGCAGTAATGCTTCCGATAAATATTTACGAAATAAAATCAGACATCATCTTATTCCTTTGTTGAAAGAATTAAATCCTAAATTTCTGGAAAGCTTTCAAAAAACGCAAATTTACCTTAATCAATCTCAAGAATTAGTTGAAGATGCGGCTGTAATGGTCTATCAACAAGTAGCGAAAGAAGAAGGTGATACTATTTTATTCAATTTAGAACAATTATTACGATTACCCAATTATAAATCCTATTTGTACCAATGGTTAAATGAGTTTGGTTTTACAGCTTGGGAGGATGTTTATGATTTAGTAGAAGCCCAATCTGGAAAACAGGTTTTTTCGGCTGATTTCCGTTTGTTGAAAGATAGAACGACTTTGATTTTAAGTCCGATTCAGGAGGAAGAAGCTGAAGTGTTTTTTATTGAAAAAGATATAATAACTATCGAAACACCTTTGCAACTTTCTTTTTCAAAAGTAAACGAAATAAAGAATGCTTCTCACTCGACTATTTATGTAGACGAAGACCAATTGGTTTATCCTTTACTATTGAGAAAATGGGAGGAAGGTGATGTTTTTCAGCCTTTTGGAATGAACGGAAAAACAAAAAAGTTAAGTAAACTTTTCAAGGATGAAAAATTATCACTGATAGAAAAGGAAAACAGATGGGTACTTTGGTCTGGCAACCAAATTGTTTGGGTGGTTGGGATTCGTCAGGACGAAAGATTTCGAATCAATGCAACAACCAAAAATATCTTAAAAATTAGTTTGGGATAATTTAAAATTACCTATGCTCCACAAAGTTGGAGACTTTGCGGAGTGTAAAATCTATCCCAGCCAACCATCTCTATCCAAACTGCGGTACTGAATAGCTTCGGCAATATGCGAAGAGCCTACTTCGGGAGAAGCTTCTAAGTCAGCTATTGTTCGGGCAACTTTTAAAATACGATCGTAAGCCCTGGCAGAAAGGTTCAGGCGTTCCATGGCATTTTTCAATAAGTTTTTAGAAGCATCATCTAATTCGCAAAATTCCCGAATGTGTTTGGTGTTCATTTGCGCATTGTAATGAATATTGTCCATTTTCTCAAATCGCGCCGATTGAATTTCGCGTGCAGCTGTCACTCTTTTTCGAATAGTCATGCTGTTTTCGGCCTTTTGATTGTCTGATAATTTTTCAAAAGGAACAGGAGTTACTTCAATATGAATATCAATTCGGTCCAATAATGGTCCTGATATTTTACTCAAATAGCGTTGCATCTCGTAGGGAGAAGCCGTTTGAGCAGCATTAGGGTCATTAAAAAAGCCACTCGGACTTGGATTCATGCTGGCGACTAACATAAAAGAGGAAGGATAGGTCACCGTGAATTTAGCTCTGGAAATGGTTACTTCTCTGTCTTCCAATGGCTGACGCATCACTTCCAAAACATCGCGTTTAAATTCAGGTAATTCATCCAAAAATAAAACTCCGTTGTGCGCCATCGAAATTTCTCCCGGTTGCGGATAACTGCCGCCACCAACTAAGGCGACGTTAGAAATAGTATGATGCGGGCTACGAAAAGGTCGTTGATTCATCAATCCCACTTCTTTTAGTTTTCCGGCTACACTATGAATTTTAGTGGTTTCCAAAGCTTCGTGCAAAGTCATAGGAGGGAGGATGCTGGGCAATCGCTTGGCCAGCATGGTTTTTCCAGCTCCGGGAGGACCAATTAGTATAATATTGTGTCCGCCAGCAGCCGCAATTTCCATACATCTTTTAATGCTTTCCTGTCCTTTAACATCGGAAAAATCAAATTCAGGAAAATCTAAGTCTTTGTAAAATTCAGCTCTGGTATCAATTTTTGTGGGTTCTAAATTGCCTTTTCCTTCAAAAAAATCAATCACTTCCTGTACATTTTCGACCCCATACACATCAAGTCCTTTAACTATAGCGGCTTCTTTTACATTGTGTTTGGGTAGAAAAAAACCTTTAAAACCTTCTTCTTTGGCTTTGATTGCAATGGGCAATGCACCTTTTATGGGTTGGAGACTTCCATCAAGAGACAATTCGCCCATAATAATATACTGGTCAATTTCATCTCCTTTTATTTGTCCAGAAGCAACAAGGATCCCTAAAGCAAGTGTCAAATCGTATGCTGAACCTTCTTTTCGTAAATCGGCAGGAGCCATATTGATGGTGATTTTTTTTCCCGGAAGCATGTAACCATTGTTTTTTAAAGCGGCAGCAATTCGATAGCTACTTTCTTTAATGGCATTATCCGGTAATCCAACTAAATGATAACCTACACCTTTGTCTATATTTACTTCCACTGTAATGGTAGTTGCTTCAACACCAAAAACAGCACTACCAAATACTTTTACTAGCATGCTTATTGATCTTTTTGTTTTTCTGAACCTGGAATTAAACAGGGAACTCTAATCCGATTTGTTTTTTAACTTCTTCTACTATTTGAATCAATTCAAGACTGTTTTTATGAGACCATAATTGGCTTTCAATTACATTGTTTTGAATGCATTTATGACATTCCTCGATTTCATAGGTGTATCCCATGCCATTAGTAGGTAAGGAATATTTAGTTTCATTGTCGTTTTTTATCAAAGTAAAAGATTCAGCCATATGCCAAATTGTATTCAAATTGATTCTGCCTTCAGTACCACTAATGGTTGATTTCATATTGGAAGTATGACAAATTCCAGAATATAAAACTGCTTGTGCTTCAGGATACTGTAAAATCATTGAAGTTTGGGCGTCTACACCCGAAGTGTCAAAAATAGATTTAGCATAAATACTTTCAGGTACTCCTAAAATAGTATAAGCTAAAAACAAAGGATATACTCCTATATCCATAAGAGAACCACCTCCCAATTTTAAATCAAATAGTCTACTTCTGTTTTTTCCGTAAGCTGAAAAGGCAAAATCGGAATTGATATAGCGTATTTTGCCAAGTTCTCCTTGTTTGATTTTTTCAAATGCTGCTCTATAGGACGGATTGAATCGCGTCCAAAAGGCCTCCATGAAAAATTTATTGTGTTTCTTTGAAGCTGCAATCATTTTTTCAGCATCAGCATAATTCAAGGCAATTGGTTTTTCGCAAAGAACATGTTTGTTTTTTTCTAAGGCTTTTATGCTTAATTCGGCATGTGAATTATGAGGGGTTGCTATGTATAGAATGTCTATAGTATCATCGTTTAGGATGGCTTCGTAAGAATCATAAGCTTTTGGACAATGGTACATTTTAGCAAATGTTTCAGCATTTTCTTTATTTCTGGAAGCTACTGCTACTAATTCTGTGTTGTTTACTAATTGTAAATCTTTTGCAAATTTATGGGCAATGTTTCCTAATCCAATAATTCCCCATTTAATTGTAAGCTTTTCTTTCATACTATGTGTTTGGTTAAAAAAATATGTAATTTTTTGTACAAGTCCATTTTTTAAAAGTAGTTAATTTTTATTTATAAAAGTTATTTTGTTGTGATATTTTTATTACAAGGAAATGATTAAAAAACAATAGGTTATATTACTTTACAATAAGTTTAAAGAATAGTAATGTTTAAAAAAGGAGGATTTTAGGCACTTTTTTTCTATATTTGCGAATATTTATTTGGTTTTTCAGGCTAAAATGATGAATTGTTGTCATTTTTTTAAATGCCTTTTTCTGATTTCAAATTCTTGAAATCGCTGTTACAAAATCATTCGTTTTTGCAGTTCGCTGCATCTTTGCCTCTTGGAAAAATTCCATAATCGGGCTTTAAAATAATCGTAATAATTAAAAGAAAATGCACGTCGTTGATTATGCAATTTTTTTTGTCTATATGCTAGTTATGCTGGGCGTAGGACTTTATTTTTTTAACAAAAACAAAACAGCAGAAGATTTTTATGTAAGCGGAAGAAGTATGAGTTGCTGGCACATTGGTTTGTCAGTTGTCGCTACCGATGTTGGTGGTGGATTTTCAATCGGTTTAGGAGGTCTTGGATTTACGATGGGA
>JALRGZ010000085.1 GCA_023253295.1 Flavobacterium sp. | reverse complement strand
CAAATCCTGAATACTCTTCTGCATTTATACCGCAATTAGTAAGGACATTTGGATCTACCATACCACAACCACCAATTTCTAACCAACCGGTTCCTTTAGTAATTCTATAATCGGTTTCGGTTTTTAATCCCCAGTAAATATCAATCTCGGCACTAGGCTCTGTAAAGGGGAAATAAGAAGGACGCAAACGGATTTTAGATTTTCCGAACATTTCTTTAGTGAAATACAAAAGTGTTTGTTTCAAATCGGCAAAAGAAACTTCTTTATCAATGTACAAACCTTCAACCTGGTGGAAAATACAGTGCGAACGCGCAGAAACAGCTTCGTTACGAAAAACACGTCCCGGAGAAATCGTTCTGATAGGCGGTTTATTATTTTCCATATAACGTACTTGTACCGATGAAGTATGCGTACGCAATAAAATATCAGGGTTTGTTTGAATGAAAAAAGTATCCTGCATGTCACGAGCCGGATGGTATTCTGGCAAGTTCAAAGCAGTAAAATTATGCCAATCGTCTTCAATCTCCGGGCCTTCGGAAACGTTAAATCCGATAGTAGAGAAGATATCGATAATTTGATTTTTAACAATAGAAATAGGATGACGCGAACCAATAGTTACCGGTTCAGCAGCACGAGTCAAATCGCCATAAACACCTTTAGCTTCTTCCTTGCTTTCTAATGCTTCCTGAATTGATTTTACTTTTTCTTCTGCCGAACTTTTAAGCAAATTGATTACCTGACCAAATTCCTTTTTTTGTTCGTTAGGAACATTTTTAAATTCAGCAAAAAAATCTTTCAAGATTCCTTTACTTCCTAAAAATTTAATTCTAAACGCTTCTAATTCTGCAGTATCTTGTGTTGAAAAAGCTTGTGCTTCACCGATATATTCTTTAATCTTATCTATCATTTTCATCCAATAATTGAGTGTGCAAATTTAGTTTTTTTTAGTGACTAGTAAAAAGTAAATAGTGAATAGTCTGAAAAAATTAACAATAATCTGAATCCTTAGTCTATTAATTCTTTTTCCATGAAATAATTTACAATCGCTTCTTTCATCAAAACCGATTGTTCACCCGCTTTTAGAGGAGGTAATTCCTCTTTTACTTTGTAATGAGGCCAACCATCTTCGTCGACAAAGTCGAATTCATAAAACCCATAAGGCTCCAATAAACGACAAATAGCAATGTGCATCAGGTTTACTTTTTCATCTTTTTTAAATTCTCGATGAAATTTACCTAATTCCTGAACTCCAATTAAAAAAATAATAGCATCTAAATCCAAATCTTCACCTTGCGAAAATTGATTAGAAAGTATATCGACAAGCTTTTCCCAGCGCTCTTTAAGTTGTGTGTCTCTTGACATTTAATTTTAGATTTTAAATTTTAGATGTCTGATATTTGTAGTAGCTAAAAAAATTACATTCAGAACTCTAAAATTATTTTCGGCAAAGATACCAACATAATTCTTTTATCTTTGCTCTTTATACTATTCTCTTTTACTATGAGTTTTTTAGACATTATTTTGGGTGCTTTACTTGCTTTCTCTTTATACAAAGGAATCGTAAACGGACTATTTATAGAACTGGCTTCTTTTCTTTCCTTGATGATTGGAATTTATTTTGCAGTTAAATTCTCAGTTGTCACTAAAGACATTCTTGCAGAGCATGTTCATTGGAATCCTAACAGCATTTTAGTTGTTGCTTTCCTACTGACTTTTCTGCTTGTGGTTATTGGCATTCATTTTCTGGCCAAAATACTCACCGGAATTGTGGATTTTGCCTTTTTAGGATGGATCAACAAATTAGGTGGCGGATTATTTCGGGTTCTAAAAACCGTTTTAATAATGGGAATGATTTTTACAATTTTCGAAAAAATCAATCACAATCATTTTTTTGCTAAAAAGGAAACCTTGGATAAGTCTATTTTCTACAATCCGATTCAAAAAACAGCTGCTTTTATGTATCCTTCTATTGTAAAATGGTATGGAGACTTTAAAAAGAGTGGGCTGACTTCAGAAAGCAGTGAACAGTAAGCAGATTACAGAACTCAGACAACATCTGCATTCTGAAATCTATAATCTTATTTCTATTTCACCTCGCGAATGGCTTCACTATCAATCCAGCCTTCGGTTCCATCGGTAAGCTGTACTTTTTTCCAGTTATCTACTGTTTCTTTTACAAAAACTTTCGTTCCTTCATGTAAAACTACCACTGCAGCACCCATTCTCTGAGGTTCACTTTTTACTTCAGTCATTTCTGCAAACACAATTGCCGGACGTTCGTTTTTAAAATAACTTTTCTCAAAACTTGCAGAAGCAACTCCTACAACAACCAAAACTAACATTAAAAACATTCCAAAAAAGAATAATCTTTTGTTTAGTGCAAAAGCTGAAAAATAATAACCTAAAAAGCATCCCAAAAATAAAATGGAAAACACAACCGAAATCCAAGCCCAGGTATTGTAATGGTACATTCCTGTGAAATCACGGAGTAGTTTAGCAAAACCAACTTTTGGCACTACTTTAATTTCGTCAACGGTGCGTTTTTGAGCAAATCTTAAATTATTTTGTATGTCACTATCATTAGGACTTAACACCAAAGCTTTTTCATAATTATAAATCGCCGGAGCTACTTTGTTGAGTTTGTAATAACAGTTTCCTAAATTGAAATACAATTCAGCAGATTGTTTCTTAGCACTCAAAACCGAATTATACGCATCTATAGCCTGCTCATATTTGCCATTTTTATAGTAATCATTCCCTTTTTCAAAGCCGCCTTGAGCAAAGAAAAACTGACTGGTCAACAATAATATATAAAATAAATATTTCATTTTATTAGTATCCTTTGTGGTTAAAAAATTAAGAAAGCTGTCTTTCCAGTTCCGAAATAATAGTCACCGCTTTTTCGTAATCATTGTGGATGGTTGCACTAGATGAAGGGGCATATCTGGCTATTTCGCAATTTTCAGTCAATGCAATAAATTCATTTATCGATGCTGGATTGGCATTTTTAGACAATAAAATCTCTTTTATATTATCCTTACTCATTTCAGAAGTTTCGATATGTAATTTTGCTTTTAAGAAATTATGCATTGCTTTTTCCAATGCCACATAAAATGGTTCTTTATTATTGATTTGTTTTTTAGCTTCTGATAAATATTTCTTCGCCAGACGATTATTTCTCTTGATTCTGTTACCCACAACATCACTATCAATCGCTTCTTTTTTCTTCTTAGCCAATACAATTATTGGTAACAATCCAAAAGGAATCAACAATAAGCTATAAAATAATTTTGAACCAAAGAAATCATTGTCCTTAGTTGGTTGTAAATTCGTTTCCAATTTAATGTATTGAAATTGTTCATTAACCACAACCCTGTTTTTATTAACCGTTGAATTAGTTGTAGCCGCCGCTGTAGCCGTTGGTCCATCAAGTACCTTGATAATGATTTCTTGGGATGTGATTGTTTTATACCTACCGGAATTCAAATCAAAATACGAAAACTGCATCGGTTTAATTGGATATTCTCCTTTAAATTGCGGAATGATGGTATAACGATCAGCAATTTTTCCAGCCATTCCTGAAAGTGGTGTATTCACCTGTTCTTTATGTTCTGGATCATACATTTCAAGTGCATTTGGCACAACAGGTTTTGGCAAGGTAAATAATTTTAGGTTTCCTTTCCCTGCTACACTTACGGTTAAATCTAAACTTTCTCCACTTCTAAGTTCTGTTTTGCTTGGTACAACTTTAAAATCAAAACTACCTACAGCACCTGAAAAATCAGCTGGTTTACCGGCTTCCGGAAGTGATTTCACAGCAATAACTCTAGCTCCTGCCGAAACTCGTTTACTGTCCTGTTTTACTAACATTTGCCCAAACATATTTCTACGATTGGTAGGCAGCTCGACATCAATATCCATTGAAAGTGGTTCAATTGTTAATTTTCCGGATTTTTGAGGATACAAGACTGTTTTTCTTAAAACTACATAACGATATCTTTCCCCTTTAAACATACCTTCTTCCAAGGACAATTGCTTAATATCAATGTTTTGACTCCAAAAATCATTATATTTAGGTTTTCCCAATTCTCTCCAATTAGTTATTCCAATATTATAACTAAAATACAACTTATACACTACCGTAATTGGCTCATTTACATACGGATTGGTTTTAGAAACATCTGCGACTAAATACAAATTATTATCTGCAGAAATACTGGTGTCATTTGGATCTTTAGGAAGCTCTACCGCCGCTGTAACATTTATTCGTACCGGAGATGTTTTATAGACCTGCCCATTGTATTCAATAGTTGCCTGTTTGATTACCAAATTTCCTTTGCGTTCTGGCATCAAATAATAAGAATAGATTTTCTCGAAAGAACTCTTTCCATTTACCCAGGATTGACTGACTTGTTGACTTGGTCCGGCAATAACTCTAAAACCTTCAAATGAAGGTTCGTCAAAATTATCTCCGTCGATATTCATC
>JALRGZ010000035.1 GCA_023253295.1 Flavobacterium sp. | reverse complement strand
GAATTGGCAAGAATTAATGAAATTAAAGTACAACCAATTAAGACAAGTCCACTGGATTTTTCATTTTCAAAAAATTCTTTGAAAAGGTCTGAATTGTAAAGGCGTTTAATAGTCTTTCTCATGTTTTGTTATTTGTAGTTTAGTATCGTCAGTTTGAATTTGTATTGGAATACTCTCCTTTGTTTTTGTCATTTAGTTAAAGAAACAAATGAATTAGCTTCTAACTTTAGAAAAAATGTAGAGATATGCAAAAATAACGAAATAGTTAGTAAAATACTGCTGTTAAAATGATAATATTAATCTGTTTAAATTGAACTAAAATATCGAAACTAGAAATTGCCTTTGCTTTTTTTATTAATTTATTAAAGTAGTTGCCAAGAGTATTTTTCACTACAAACTGTTTTTTAGTTGTAATTGGTTTTAAATGAGGTTGTTATTGGAATATAGAAGCTTTTTATATAGTGTTAGATTAAAACTATAGTTTTCTGACTGTTAATTTATACTCAATGTAGTATTTTTGAAAATGATAAGATAATATTCCAAAAGAACTTTATGAAAATAGTAATATCTCCTGCCAAATCCCTAAACTTTGAAAAAGAATTGCCAACATCGCAATTTACTCAGCCTTCGTTTTTAAAAGAATCACGTCAAGTACATAAGGTATTAAAACAGCAATCTCCTAAAGATTTGTCTCAATTAATGGCTATTTCAGACAAGTTAGCCGATTTGAATTGGCAACGAAACAAAGAATGGAAAACACCTTTTACTCCTGAAAATGCCCGTCCTGCTGTTTATACTTTTGATGGAGATGTATATACTGGCTTAGATGCTTATACCATTCCTGTTGAGAAATTGGAGGTGCTTCAGGATAAACTTAGAATTTTATCTGGTTTGTATGGTATTTTGAAACCTTTAGACTTGATTCAGGCTTACCGTTTAGAAATGGGGACTAAAATGCCTATTGAGGATAAAAAGAATCTGTATGATTTTTGGAAAACAACTTTGACAAATGCGCTGAATAAGGAGTTGAAAAAGGATGAGTTGTTCGTGAATTTAGCCAGTAACGAATATTTTTCGGCTATTGATACTAAAGCGTTGAAAGTGCCGGTAATCACTCCGGATTTTAAAGATTATAAAGACGGAAAATTGAAGATGATTAGCTTTTTTGCTAAAAAAGCCAGAGGGATGATGGTGCGTTATATCATCGATACTCAGGCAGAAACTATCGAAGATTTAAAAGGCTTTAATTATGAGGGGTATCAGTTTGATGCTAATTTATCAAAAGGGAATCATTTGGTTTTTACCAGATAATTTTAAAAACATATTAGTCATAATAAGTTTTTTGATTTTTAAATTAAATATTAAAAGTCCATAAAAATAAAAGTAGAAAAGCCGTTCCGATTGATTTCGGAACGGCTTTTCTATTATTAACCTTTTATAATCTAAAATCGATTTTGTGCTTTCTGTATTCTAATATCTAAATTCTGCAATCTGAATTAGTGCATTGCATCAGCAGCATTGATTTGATTTTTTCCTTTTTTAATCAATAAAATAAAAGGAATACAAAATAGGAAGAGCAAACCCAATGAAAGGAAAATATCCATATAGGCTAAAACCGTACTTTGTTTAATTACTGAAAAATCAAGTACTTCATAGGCTTTTTTAAGAGACTCATTTATCGAAAAACCTTTTGACATAAAGCCCTTTTGTAGTTGAGATAATCTTTGTTGTACTTCAAATGAACTACCGTCTAAATTAGCAACCAGATCTACACGATGTTTTTGTGTTAATCGGGTGATGAAAGTGGTAATAATTGCAATCCCAAAAGAACCACCTAATTGTCTCATCATTCCTGTAAATGCAGCTCCTTCACCAATGTTTTTTCCTTTAAGCGTTGAGAGTGATAGGGTAGTAATAGGTACAAATAGTAATCCTAAACCAATTCCTCTTAAAATTAAAGGCCAATACATATGTTCTACGCCCGTGTCAGGAGTCATATTGTAATACATAGTTAGCGTAAAAATAAAGAAGATTAGAAAACCTACCGCTACCATATAGCTTTGAGGAACTCCTTTTTGAATCATTCTACCTACAAAAGGCATCATGATTGCGGTAGTAATAGAACCAGGAATTAAAAGTAAACCGGCGTCAGTTGCTGTCCACCCCAAAATAGCTTGAGTATAGATAGGAATAATCAAAGTGGAACCGTATAAACCGAATCCCATGATGAAACTCATAACGGTTCCAATTCTTAGATTTCCGTCTTTTAATACTTTTAGGTTAACAATTGGATATTTGTATACTAATTGTCTCCAGATAAAGAGAATTAACCCAAATAAAGAAACAATACTTAGTGTAACAATTGAACTATCGTTAAACCAGTCATCTTGTTGTCCGTGTTCTAATACAAATTGTAAAGAACCAATAAAGGTGGCTAGAAGAATAATTCCGTACCAATCGACCTGATTTGATTTTAATTTTTCACCGTATTTTGGACTTCTTACAAAGCTAAGTGTTAAAAGCGTAGCAATAATTCCTAATGGGATATTGATATAAAAAATGTAGGGCCAAGAGAAATTATCCACCAGATAACCTCCTAATGGTGGACCTAATGTAGGTCCAACGATAACACCCATTCCGTAGATGGCTTGTGCCATTCCACGTTTGGCAATAGGATAACTTTCGGTAATAATGGTTTGCGCAGTTACCAGCAAAGCGCCACCTCCAAGACCTTGAATAAATCGAAAGACTACTAATTCCCAAATATTCGTTGCATTTCCGCATAAAAAGGAAGAAACGGTAAAAATTATGATCGATACAGCAAAATAATTACGTCTTCCAAATTGTTGCGAAAGCCAGCTTGTCATTGGGATTACAATAACATTTGCAATGGCATAGGCCGTAATTACCCACGCAACATCAGTTAATGTGGCTCCTAGGCTTCCCCTCATATCGGTCAAAGCCACATTGACAATAGTGGTATCTACAATCTCCAGCAAGGCACAAAGTACTGCTGTGATGGTTATAATAACCCTTCTAAAGCCATATTCTACTAAATCGTCGTCTGCAAGTACCATATTAGTTGAGATGTACGTCTACGTCCACATTCATTCCCGGACGTAATAATTTTACTTTTTCAATATCATTGCTAGGATCAATACTGATTTTTACAGGCAAACGCTGAATCGTTTTCACAAAGTTTCCGGTAGCATTGTCCGGAGGTAAAATGGAAAAACGAGCTCCTGTTGCCGGTGAAAATGAAGTTACCGTTCCTGTAAATTCATAATCAGGATAGGCATCTACTTTTAGCGCTACTTTTTGACCTGCAACCATTTTGTTCAATTGGGTTTCTTTGAAATTGGCAATTACCCAAGCCTCATTATTGTTGATAATGTAGAACAAAGATTGTCCCGGTTGTACCAATTGTCCCGGCTGAATATCAATTTTAGAAACCTGTCCGTCAATTGCAGCGGTAACAACGGTGTAGCTTAAATTTAATTTAGCCGATTCTAATAATGCCTGTGCTTTTTTAATATTTGCGGAAGCGACATCTGTTTGTTTGTCTGAAACTATCGATTTAGCCTGTATTACCGATTTTTGAAAAGCCGATGCTTTTTGTTGTTGTTCTAAAATGCGAACCTGATTTTCTGCTTCTTGTTTTGCTGCAAGAGCCTGTTCGTATTGTTGTTTTGTGATAGTGTGACTTTTGTATAAATTACTGTAACGGTTAAAATCATTTGTAGCTAAACCTAATTTGATTTTAGCAGTCTGGATGTTTCCGGTTGCCGATTTAACATTAGCATCCGATACGGAAATACTAGCTAAAATACTTCCGATATCCGCTTTTGAAACTTCAAGATTACCTTCGGCAGCAGCCAGAGTAGCATTCGCTTCATCAATTTTTAATTGGTAATCTCTCTGATCAATAGTAAATAGAGTATCTCCTTTTTTTACAAAATCATTGTCTTTGATGTATACTTTTTTGATATAACCCGATACTCTTGGGATAATTGGAGTCATATATTTTTCAACTTGGGCATCATCAGTACTCTCGTGCGATAAAGAGTGAATGTATTTGTAAGAACCATATACAACGCCTAATAGTAACAAAGAGCCTATTATAACGATGAATTTTTTGTTTGTTTTTTTCTTTTCCATTTTAGGTATCGATTATATT
>JALRGZ010000016.1 GCA_023253295.1 Flavobacterium sp. | reverse complement strand
ACCTTGATTTAATATATTCAACATTGCAATTTTCATCTTTATCATTCAGAATAATTAATATTTTGTCGTTAGAGCCAACTACACTATATGCTAAAACTCTTACATCAGAGTTAAGAGAATTAATCCAATAAGCAATAATGCTACTTTTATTCCTCTCATTTTTATTGTTTTATAATTATAGTTTTCGTTTTTTTAATTCCAAATAATGCTGTAATCCCCTGATGGTAAAGTCAGTACTTCCTGCTTACCATCCGTTTTATGAGTAAATGCTGTTTTGTCTAATTTGGCTTTATTCACCACAATATTTTTGACATTTTGTGTTGGTAAATACACTAATGCCGAAGTATTAGCTGGAATGCTGATATTCCATTGCATGCCTTTTTTCTCCTTTTTCCAATTGCTTTTTATTAAACCGTGAACCGATTCATAAGAAGCATTCACAAAAGTCAACCCTGCATCAAAATCAGGTTTCATAATAATTTGTTTAAAACCTGGTGTTTCTGGATTACTCTTGATTCCCGCCATATTTTCATAATACCAAATCAATAAATCACCCAACAACATGACGTGGTTTTGCGAATTCATGGATGGATCGGCGGTGTTTCCATTCCATAATTCCCAAATGGTAGTAGCTCCATTTTCGACCATAAAGCCCCAACTTGGATAGGTTTTGTTTGAAGCTAATTTGTAAGCCAAATCCCCTCTACCAAAATTGGTTAATGTTCGCATTAAAAACTGCGTTCCAATAACTCCTGTACTAATATGTCCCTGTTTAGTCACCTCTACTTCGTGAACCATATTTTGAAAAACCTTATCAATCAAGTTTTCAGGAACCATTCCAAAAGCCAATGGCAATACATTAGCCGTTACCGTATTATTAGCGTAATAGTTTTTTTCTGTATTTAAAAATTTGGCGTTGAATGCCTTTTTAATTCTCGTTGCCAAATCATCATAATACGCAATATCAGCATCGGCATTTGCAATTTTGGCAAACTTTTTCATGATCGTTAAAAGCTGATAATAAAACGCACTCGACAACAATTGCCCATCCGTTAAACGAGCCGGATCTTTGGAACGAATTAACTCTAATGATTCCGGAGGAACACACCAATCACCATATTTATCTTTGTCCATCAAATCATTTTCTAAATAATTCTCTTCCATATACACCATCCATTTTTTCATAGACGGATATTGTTTTTTAACCACTGCTGCATCTCCAAATTGTTGGTACAACATATCCGCAACAGTGATATAGGTTCCCGGCCAAGTCACATTATCTCCATAATAACGCCAAAAAGCAGGAGCTACATCTGGCAATCCTCCATCCTGAGTTTGTGAATATTTAATATCATCCAACCATTTGGCATACAAAGTCTGGTTGTTGAATAAAAAGCTTTCCCCATAAGCGCCTGTTGTACGGTCGCCTAACCAAGGCTGGCGTTCGTTACGTTGTGGACAATCAATAGGCATTCCTTTGTAATTCCCACTAATTCCCCACCAAGCATTTTTGAAAATCTGATTCATAATCGCATCCGAAGATTCAAAAGTTCCAATGGTTTTGATATCGTCATACACCACTTTTCCAATGAAATTATCCAAAGTTGGTTTGCCTGGAAAACCTGAAATTTCTACAAATCGGAATCCGTGAAATACAAATCGTGGTTCCCAAATTTCTTCGCCTTCGCCTTTCAACGTGTAAATATCAGTTGTTTTAGCATCACGCAAATTGGCAATGTACAACGAACCATCGTCTTGCAAGGATTCAGCAAATTTCATTGTAATTCTATCGCCACTTTTTCCTTTAACTTTCAATTGCAACCAGCCTACCATATTCTGACCCATGTCTAAAATGTAAGTTCCTCTTGGAGTCGCTTTGATAGAAATAGGTTTTACTTCGCCCATAATTTTCATATTTGGCGTCATTTGCGCTTCAAAAAAACCGCCCGGTTCTTGCACATATCTAGCATTTAACCAAGAAGAATCATCAAAATTGGTCGTATTCCAACCCTTCATTTCCTTACGAGCATCGTATTCTTCACCGTCATATTCGTTGTTAGCCAAAATAGGTCCTTCAGTAGTTAACTTCCAAGTGTCGTCAGTTCGAATAATTTCGTTAGTTCCATCAGTATATTCTACAAACAATTGCAAAGCCATTTTAGGTAAACCAAAAGATTTGATTTTATAGGGTTTAAAATCCTGACGCATCGCAAAAAAACGTCCGTTTCCTAAAATAGTCCCCAACATGTTTTGCCCTTCTTTCAGATGCGAAGTCACATCAAAAACATTGTATTTTACGTTTTGGGTATAATCTGTTGGAACAGGTGCCAAAACCTGATTGCCAATTTTATTTCCGTTAATATAGAACTCATACAAGCCCATTCCCATTATATAAACTTTGGCATTTTTAATTGGTTTTTTCAAATCAATTCCTTTTCGCAAATATCTCGCTGACAATCTGGAATATTGAGAAACGCTGTCATCTTTCGACAATTTTTCATAACCAATCCAACGCGTCGATTTCCAATCGGCATAGGTCAAAATCCCGATGCTCCAATAATTGACAGCACTCCAGGAAGTCTCTCCTTTATTGGTCCAAACATTCACTTTCCAATAGGCTTCCTGTCTACTAGTTAATTTTTTTCCTTTGTAAACAACATGTATCGATTGATTCGTATTTACTTTTCCGCTATCCCACAAATCGGCATCATTAGCATCTAATTTTTCTTTAGTTGATGCTACTAAAACTTGATAAGCTGTTTGTTCCAAACCAGACAATGAGCTATTCAATTGCCAGCTCAAACGCGGTTGCACCACATCGATACCTTCGGGATTGGTCAGCATTTCACATTGCAAATTAGTCAGGCTGATTTTGCTTTGGGCTTTCGCCAAAGAAAAACAGAGTGATGTTAGGAGGATAAAGCTATGTAGAACTATTTTTTTCATGAATTATTTCTTTTTTTCACGCAGATCATGCAGATTTACGCAGATTTTTATTCTCATTTTTGTCCTTCTGACGAAGGAAGAATCTCTGTTAGTAGGTCCACATGCTAAATTAACTTTATGTTCATTTCTTGTGGAGATTCCTCGTTCCTAGGAATGACAAACTGGACGAAAATATCATTTCTATTCCGATACCAATTTTTCCAATTTATCAGAAGCTGCGATTTCCTTTCCGTTTTTAAAAATTTTAAATCCTTTGCCTTTATGGTATTTCTCCCCTGTTTTATCCCAAAGAATCGTGATGATATTGCCATGATACAATACATTGTCTAAACAAAACCAATCCCATTTATCTTGCGGAATCAACGGATTTACTTCAATTTTTTCATCAGCTCTTGGACGTAAACCAACCAATCCTGTAATTATTAAATCGTTGAAAGTAGAGTGATTATAGTAACGGCTGCGTTCTCTGTCGCCCATTAACCAATAACCGGTTGTTTCATCCAAATATTCTCCAACATAAGGTCGGCCACGGTAATATTGGGATTCCACATACAAATTCATTTGTTTGAAATAATCGCTTTTATCAACAACATTTTGACTGTAATTATTCAAAACATTTGCCATAGCAGTCAATGTTTGTGAACTGGCAAAAGGCCAAATAGCTCCATCCCATTCACAGGTTCCTGTTCCATGCGATCTAAAACGCGGACTTCTACGTTCGGCAGTTGTTAATCTAGAATGATTATTTATTCCTTGAAAACCTGTAATAATTGGAATTCCCCCTGAGTTTACATAATTTAATAATTCTTTAGATACAATTCTATCAATTCTTGAACCTTTGTAAGGACCATCTGTAATAATTGGAATT
>JALRGZ010000008.1 GCA_023253295.1 Flavobacterium sp. | reverse complement strand
CCATAATAAGCTCAACAGTGTCTAATGAGTCAGCTCCTAAATCATTAGTGAAGCTTGCTTCTGTTACAACTTCGTTTTCGTCAACGCCTAATTTGTCTACGATAATCGCTTTTACTCTTGATGCAATGTCTGACATAATCTATAATTTTAAAATTTAATTTTGTGGCAAAAATAAAAAACTTTATTTTAAAACAACTAATAAGTTGATAAATGTGACATCTAAAATATAAAATAATTTCAAACAAAGAGTTCTTAATGTTATTTAATTTCGTTTTTTATTCTTTTTTTTGTGTGATTAAAAAGAGATGAAATATGAAAAAAATAGTTGTTTTTGCTTCTGGATCGGGGACTAATGCTGAAAATATTATTAAATATTTTAAAGGAAGTGCAATTGGAGAAGTTGTAGGGGTTTTTACAAATAATGCAAATGCTAAGGTGATTGACAGAGCAAAAAATAATGCTGTTCCTGTTGATGTTTTTTCAAAGACAGAACTTTATGAAAGTGATTTTTTACAAAAAATAAATACAATTCAACCAGATTTAATCGTGTTGGCTGGTTTTTTGCTAAAATTTCCGGATGAAATTATTGCAGCATATCCTGATAAGATTATAAATATTCATCCTGCATTATTGCCTAAGTATGGAGGGAAAGGGATGTATGGTATGTATGTGCATAAAGCTGTTGTTGAAAATAGAGAAAAAGAAACCGGTATTAGTATTCATTATGTAAATGAGCATTATGATGAAGGTGCGGTAATTTTTCAAAAATCAGTTGCAGTTTTGGGAACGGATACTCCTGAAGTTGTGGCTGAGAAAATTCATGAGTTGGAACAAAAATATTTCCCTAGCGTTATAGAAAATTTGTTAAAGGCAAAATCATAAGTTTGAAATATCAAGTACATATATATACTGATGGGGCTGCTAAGGGAAATCCTGGTCCCGGAGGTTATGGGGTTGTGATGGAGTTGGTGGGTACTGCACACCGTAAAGAATTTTATGAAGGTTTTCGGTATACGACTAATAATAGGATGGAATTATTGGCTGTAATTGTTGGGCTCGAAAAATTAAAAAATCCCAATATGAAGGTTTTGGTGGTTTCTGATTCTAAATATGTGGTGGATTCGGTAGAGAAGAAATGGGTTTTAGGATGGGAAAAGAAATCTTTTGTAGGTAGGAAAAACGCTGATTTATGGAAGCGATTTTTGGTGGTGTATAGGAAACATCAGGTGGATTTTAAATGGATAAAAGGGCATAATAATCATCCTCAAAATGAGCGTTGCGATGAGTTGGCTGTTTTTGCTTCTAGTCAAAAGGACTTGTCGATTGATGCTTTTTATGAGGAAATGGATGAGTGAATTGATTAGGGTTTTTTTGTAAATTCACATTATGGCTAAATTTATCTTCATATTTATTCTTGTGCTTTCAGGTTTTGTTATTCAGCAAAAGCCTTGGGATTTAACTATTAATAAAGAAGGGATACAAGTTTATACTCGTAAAACCGATTCGGTTTCCATAAAAGAATATAAAGTAACCATGAGGGTTAGTGCTCCAATTGATTCGGTACTTAAAAAAGTATTGGATATTAAAAATCTTAAGAATTGGAGTTATAGAATTGCAGAATCTGAATTGGTTAAAAAAATAAATGACTCTACTTGGATTTTTTATATTCATAACGATGTCGAATGGCCTGTGAAAGATCGTGACCATGTTTCAAAAGTTCGGCTTCAAAAAAGGAATGATGTTTATTGCGTTTTGCTAACACCTTATAATAATTATGTTAAGAGGAAAGAAGGTGTTGTTCGAATTACGAGGTTTAGAGGTGTTTGGACTTTAAAGAAATTAGATTTGGGGCATACACAGGTTACGCAACAGCTGTATGGTGATCCGGAGTCTAATATTCCTTCTTTCTTTATCAATATGTTGATTGCAAAAGCGCCTTTTTATACTTTTAAAAATATGAGGTCTCAATTAGAGTCTAAAGCTATTAAATGATAAACTGCTCTTAAAACTTTGCAACTTTGCAACATATAAATTATCTTTGCGGTTTTAATTCGAAATTCATAAAATGAATAAATTATTGATTGTTGGAACAGTCGCTTTCGACGCAATTGAAACCCCATTCGGGAAAACAGATAAGATTTTAGGAGGTGCTGGAACTTATATTGGTCTATCTGCGGCTTTTTTCAAATTACAATCAGCTATTGTCTCAGTTGTAGGTGATGATTTTCCACAAGAATATTTAGATTTATTAACGGACAGAAATATTGATATTTCCGGTTTAGAAGTTGTAAAAGGTGGAAAAACGTTCTTTTGGAGTGGTCGTTATCATAACGATTTGAATTCAAGAGATACCCTAGATACGCAATTAAATGTTTTGGCCGATTTTCAGCCAAAAGTTCCTGAAAACTTTAAAAATGCCGATGTTGTAATGCTGGGGAACTTGCATCCATTAGTGCAAAGCGGTGTTTTAGATCAATTAGAAAGCAAACCAAAGTTAGTAGTTTTAGATACTATGAATTTTTGGATGGATTGTGCTTTGCCTGAATTGTTAGATGTGATTAAACGTGTGGATGTTATTACTATTAATGATGAAGAAGCAAGACAACTTTCCGGAGAGTATTCTTTAGTAAAAGCTGCAGCAAAAATTCAGGCAATGGGACCTAAATATGTAGTGATTAAAAAGGGAGAGCACGGAGCATTGTTGTTTCATGAAAACAATGTGTTTTTTGCGCCGGCATTACCTTTAGAGGAAGTTTTTGACCCAACTGGAGCAGGTGATACTTTTGCAGGTGGTTTTGCTGGATTTATTACTCAAAGTGAGAATGTTTCATTTGAAAACATGAAAAATGCAATTATTTATGGTTCGAATTTGGCTTCATTTTGCGTGGAAAAATTTGGAACAGAGCGAATGATTAACTTGGAAAAAGAAGAAGTTGTGTCCCGATTAAAGCAATTTAAGTCGTTGACGCAATTTGATATAGAATTATAATATTCAAACCTCGGAAACGGGGTTTTTTTGTTCAAAGTATATTGCTTATACGGATTTCTTAATCTAGATTAACGGTATTTCGGACAAAAAAAGTGAAATTTGTGTATTCAAAAAACAAGACATATTGGACTTTATAAAATAAAGTTTGATAATATAGATTAAAACAAAAATAACAAACACAACTACAATGAGCGACGCTTTAAAACATGAATGTGGAATAGCTTTAGTTAGACTACTTAAACCGCTTGAATTTTACAAAGAAAAGTATGGTTCTGCTTTTTACGGGATACAAAAAATGTATCTGATGATGGAGAAACAGCACAATCGCGGACAGGATGGAGCAGGTTTTGCTAGTATCAAATTGGATGTAGAGCCGGGAGAGAGATATATTAGTAGAGTACGTTCTAATCAGGCTCAGCCTATTCAGGATGTGTTTGCTCAAATTAACGAGCGTATCAATGAAGAGCTGACTGCAAATCCAGAGTATGTGGATGATGTAGCGGCACAAAAAAGAAATATTCCATATATCGGAGAGTTGTTTTTAGGACACGTACGTTATGGAACTTTTGGAAAAAACAGTATTGAAAGTGTGCATCCATTTTTAAGACAAAGTAACTGGATGCATCGTAATCTTATTTTGGCGGGTAACTTTAATATGACAAATGTTAAAGAACTTTTCCAAAACTTAGTTGAGTTAGGTCAGCATCCAAAAGAAATGGCGGATACTGTAACTGTTATGGAAAAAATTGGTCACTTCTTGGACAAAGAGGTAATGCAGTTGTATCAGGATTGTAAGGCAGAAGGTTATTCTAAGCAAGAAGCTTCGCCAGTGATTGCTGAAAGATTAGATGTGGCTAAAATTTTAGCACGTTCGGCTAAAAATTTAGATGGTGGATATGCAATGGCTGGTTTATTAGGGCATGGAGATGCATTTGTGTTTAGAGATCCAGCGGGTATTCGTCCGGCATATTTTTACCAAGATGATGAAGTGGTGGTGGTAGCGTCAGAAAGACCGGTTATTCAAACGGTTTTCAATGTTCCTTTTGAAAAAGTAAGTGAAATTGATCCAGGAAGTGCTTTAATTATTAAGAAGAATGGAACGGTTTCTATGAAAGAGATTGTTACTCCTACGGTTAAAAAAGCATGTTCTTTTGAGCGAATTTATTTCTCTAGAGGAAGTGATGCTGAGATCTATCAGGAAAGAAAAGATTTAGGTAAATTGATCTTGCCAGCAGTTTTGGAAGCTATTGATCAGGATACAGACAATACAGTTTTCTCTTATATCCCAAATACAGCAGAGACTTCATTCTTTGGTTTAGTAGAGGCTGCTCAGGATTTCTTGAATCAAAGAAAGAATAATTATATTTTAGAGAATAGAAATATTTTAACAGCCGAAACTTTAAAAGAATTGTTGGCTGTTAAGATTCGTACGGAAAAAGTAGCTATTAAGGATGCTAAATTAAGAACCTTTATTACGGCAGATGATAGTCGTGATGATTTAGTGGCTCACGTATATGATGTAACTTACGGAGTGATTAAGCCAGAAGATAATTTGGTGATTATTGATGATAGTATCGTAAGAGGAACTACTCTTAAAAAGAGTATCATTAAAATGATGGATCGTTTGAATCCAAAACGTATTGTGATTGTTTCTTCGGCACCTCAAATTCGTTACCCTGATTGTTACGGAATTGATATGGCTAAATTAGAAGGGTTAGTTGCTTTTAGAGCGGCTTTAGAGCTTTTAAAAGAAAGAAATATGTATCATATCGTTGATGAAGTGTATGCGAAATGTAAATCGCAGGAAGACTTCAAAGATGTGGATGTAGTGAATTATGTAACTGCTATTTATGAGCCATTTACAGATCAGGAGATTTCAGATAAAATTGCTGAAATGTTGAGCTCTCCAGAGATAAATGCTGAAGTAAAGATTATTTTCCAAACAGTAGCGGATTTACATCTTGCCTGTCCTAAAAATTTAGGAGATTGGTATTTTACAGGAGATTATCCTACACCGGGTGGAAATAGAGTAGTGAACCGCGCTTTCATGAATTTCTATGAAGGTAAGGATGCAAGGGCTTATTAATCGATTAATTAAGTTATTTATCGGTTTTTTAGGTTGTTTGTCTTGAATATTTGTTCGTGTTGAAGAACTAAGATACATTTGTGATACCATAATATTAGTAGGTTAAGTTTATGGTAGATTTGGGGCAAAAAAGGTGGAAGAAATTCCACCTTTTTTATTGGGCTAAATTTAAAGGCAATAAAAAAGGGGAGAAATAAATTTCTTATTTCTCCCCTTTTTTATTTTTGCGAAAATATTATTTCTCTGATGCGTATCTTCTAGCAACTTCAGTCCAGTTAATTACGTTGAAGAAAGCTTCAATGTAATCTGGTCTTCTGTTTTGATAGTTTAAGTAGTAAGCATGCTCCCAAACGTCCATTCCTAAGATTGGAGTTCCACCACATCCAATACCTGGCATTAATGGGTTGTCTTGGTTTGGAGTACCGCAAACGTCTAATTTGCCTCCTTCTTGAACACATAACCAAGCCCATCCTGAACCAAATTGTGTAGCACCAGCTTTGCTGAATTTAGCTTTGAATTCTTCAAATGAACCAAAAGCGGCTTCGATAGCAGCTAATAATTCTCCTGTAGGTTGTCCTCCTCCGTTTGGAGACATAACAGTCCAGAAAAGATTGTGATTGTAGAAACCTCCACCGTTGTTACGAACAGCAGCGTTAGACATATCAAGGTTGATTAATATGTTTTCAATCGTTTTACCTTCCATATCTGTTCCGGCAATAGCAGCGTTTAGGTTGGTAGTGTAAGCGTTATGATGTTTTGTGTGGTGAATTTCCATCGTACGAGCATCAATATGTGGTTCTAGTGCGTCATACGCATAAGGTAATTGAGGTAATTCAAAAGCCATGATATTTTTGTTTAAGATTTATAAAAAATTTATCCAAAATTAAACATTTAAGTTTGGAATCGGAAGTACTGATTCGTTAAATAAATTAAATATTGTGTTTTTTTGTTATTTTATTAGATAAATCATAGTTTGTTAAGTAAAATGTAATTCTTGAACCTTAAAGGTTTTTTGTGGTAAAAGTTTGTTTTTGTTAGGATTGTGCCATAGCCATACATATAATGCTAATTTTAGCTCCTGGAATTTTTAATAAAGCTCTCGAACAGGCTTCCAGAGTTGCTCCAGTCGTAATAACATCATCAATAAGAATAAAATGTTTGTTGTGGTCTTTATCGGTAAAATGTACGTCAAAGATGGTTTCAATCCCCTCGGTTCTTCCTAATAGATTTTTTTTAGATTGTGTTTTGGAATATACTTTTCGATACAGAATCTTATCATTATAATTAAGGTGAAATTGTTTACAAAGTGATTTGCCGAAAGTACTAACCTGATTATATCCTCTCTCTCTTTGCTTTTTTGGGTGTAAGGGAACAGGAATGATTTCGTTGAAATGGCTGTTTTTTAGAATATCAATCAATTCTGCGGCATACCATTCGCCTAAAAGACTCCCTATTTCTTCGTGTCCTTTGTATTTAAGATTATGGATGAGTCTTTGAACAATTCCTTTTTTGTGAAAATAAAGAAAAGCGGATGCGTGTTCTACTGGAATTCGGCCATAAAATTTGTTGTAAGCTTCGTTTTCTTTCAATAAATGATGATTTGTCAATGGGATATGATGCCTACAAATGCTACAAATTACATTTTCGTTTAGCATCAATAAACTGTCACAGCCTACGCAAGTTTTAGGAAAGAATAGATTTAGAATGCTTTTGAACATATCTTAAGGTTTAGTTATTCTAAAAATATAAAAATCAATGCTTCAAACTTTAATTATTTTCTTTTTTTTAAATTCACTTTTTATATTTTTGCACCACTATGGCAAAACAAGAAGATATATTTAAGAATGTAATTTCGCATGCAAAAGAGTACGGATTTATTTTTCCGTCAAGCGAAGTGTACGATGGTTTAAGTGCAGTTTATGATTATGCACAAAATGGTGTGGAGTTAAAAAAGAACATCCGTGAATATTGGTGGAAAGCAATGGTTCAGATGAATGAAAATATTGTAGGGCTTGACGCTGCGATATTAATGCATCCAACAACCTGGAAAGCTTCTGGTCACGTAGATGCTTTTAATGATCCGTTAATTGATAATAAAGATTCAAAGAAAAGATACAGAGCCGACGTTTTGATTGAGGATTATGCTGAAAAGCTAAATCAAAAAGCAATCAAAGAAATCGAAAAAGCAAGAGTGCGTTTTGGAGAGGCTTTTAATGAAGAGGAGTTTGTTTTTACAAATGTCCGTGTGAAAGAATATAAAGCTAAAGAAAGAGAAATTCTGGAAAGAATGGCTCGCTCTTTAGGGAATGAGGATTTGGCTGATGTGAAAGCATTAATTGAAGAGTTGGAAATTGCCTGTCCTGAATCAGGTTCCAGAAACTGGACTGAAGTTAAACAGTTCAACTTGATGTTTGGAACTAAATTAGGGGCATCTGCGGATAATGCGATGGATTTATATTTGCGTCCGGAAACCGCTCAGGGTATTTTTGTTAACTTCCTGAATGTTCAAAAATCAGGTCGTATGAAAGTCCCTTTTGGGATTGCTCAAACTGGTAAAGCTTTCAGAAATGAGATTGTTGCCAGACAGTTCATTTTCCGTATGCGCGAGTTTGAGCAAATGGAAATGCAATTTTTTGTGCGTCCGGGAGACGAAATGAAATGGTATGAGCACTGGAAAGAAACGCGTTTAAAATGGCATTTGTCGTTAGGTTTAGGAAAAGAAAATTATCGTTACCATGATCACGAAAAATTAGCTCACTATGCTAATGCTGCTGCTGATATTGAATTTAATTTTCCATTTGGATTCAAAGAGTTGGAGGGTATTCACTCTCGTACTGATTTTGATTTAAAAGCTCATGAGCAATATTCTGGTAGAAAATTGCAATATTTTGATCCGGAATTAAACGAAAATTATGTGCCTTATGTGGTGGAAACATCAGTAGGTTTGGATAGAATGTTCTTAGCTGTATTTGCTACTTCGTTACAAGAGGAGGTATTAGAAGATGGTTCGACAAGAACCGTTTTAAAATTACCGGCTGTATTGGCTCCTACGAAAGCTGCGGTATTGCCATTAGTTAAAAAAGATGGATTACCAGAAATCGCACATAAAATTATTGCCGATTTAAAATGGGATTTCAATGTGTCTTATGATGAAAAAGATGCTGTAGGTCGTCGTTACAGAAGACAAGATGCATTAGGAACTCCATTCTGTATTACAGTGGATCATCAAACAATTGAAGACGAAACGGTAACTATTCGTCATAGAGACACAATGAAACAAGATCGTGTTAAAATTTCTGAATTAGCAGCAATTATTGAAAACGAAGTTTCGATGAAAAATTGGTTGATGAAAATGTAATTGTTTTTTCATTATATTAATAAGAAGCTCTCTGTTTTGGAGAGCTTTTTTTGTTTTTTATGTCAAATAATTGTAAAATTTTGAAGATTAAAATCGGTAAACCGTGTCCTTGGTCGGATTTATTTGCCCTTTATCAATTAGGATGTACACTTTATCGATTTCTGGGGTGAATTAATCTAAAAAATAAGTTAAATGTTTATTTTTAGCTAGTTGAAAAGTTCTCTTTTTTGTTGAAAATTGCTTTTCAATTTAGTTCCCAAAACTACTATAATTATTACTTAATCTGAGTTAATTTTTTAACTCCAACTAATGTTGTGCAACTAATTATATTAGGATGTACCGCTAATGAATTATTCATACGTTATTATTGACGACAATCAAGAAGGTGTCATGGAGACCAAAGCTGCAGCTGACGGTTTTTCGGAACTTAGCTTTGTCGGCTCTGCTAATAACTATGAAGAAGGGCTGAATTTAATATTAGAACACAATCCTCAATTAGTTTTTCTTGAAATTGATCCTAAAAATAAGAAAAGCAATTTATCCTTAGCATTAATTAATGAGTTATACCGTTATTTAAATGTAATTCCTAAAATTATTGTAACTACCTCTAAAAAGGATTTAGCTTTTGATGCGATTCAGTATCAAGTT
>JALRGZ010000316.1 GCA_023253295.1 Flavobacterium sp. | reverse complement strand
GAATTTATTTGATAATAATTTGGTTGCAGGAAATATTGTCATGCACGAACGTTTTGGTCGTGGACAAGTATTGAATTTAGAAGGAGTAGGAGCTGATAAAAAAGCGGAAATCAAATTTGAAGTAGGAGGAATCAAAAAGCTTTTATTACGTTTTGCAAAGTTGGATGTGATTGGGTAAGCACAAGAAAACAGATTTCAGAAATTAGACATTAGTTTAAAATAATCCAATAATTTTCGTAACTTCAATACTACTAAAGAAAAAAAATGGCAGAGTTTATCAAAATATATGAAGACAAACCTTCTGAAGCAGCGATTGCTAAAGTGGTTAAAGTTTTAAGAGATGGTGGTTTGGTGATTTACCCAACAGATACTGTTTACGGCTTAGGTTGCGATATTACTAATTCCAGAGCTTTGGAACGCATTGCTAAGATTAAAGGGGTAAAGTTAGAAAAAGCAAAGTTTTCCTTTATTTGCCATGATTTGAGTAATCTTTCTGATTATGTGAAACAAATTGATACTGCTACTTTTAAAATTTTAAAAAGAGCATTACCGGGTCCTTATACCTTTATTTTACCGGGAAATAATAATTTACCTAGAGAGTTTAAGAAGAAAACAACTGTAGGTATCCGTGTTCCTAATAATAATATTACTTTGGAAATTGTACGTCAACTGGGAAACCCAATTGTAACCATGTCTATTCGTGATGAAGATGATGTAGTAGAATATACTACTGATCCCGAATTGATTTTTGAAAAATGGCAAAATCTGGTTGATATGGTAATTGACGGAGGTTATGGAGATAATGTAGCTTCAACTATTATAGATTTATCGGGTTATGAACCGGAAGTAATCCGTGAAGGAAAAGGAAGTTTGGATATTTTGTAGAAGATTAGAGTTGAGAAGTTAGAAGTGGGAACACTGATTTTAGGAATTCTATAAATTTCCGCAGATTTATAAACTAAAGAAAACTAATATTTTAAATTATTTTAAATTCTTGAATTTCTTCAATCTGTATTTCTAAAAAAATAAAGCATAAAAAAACGTCCCGATATTCGGGACGTTTTTGTTGTATAATGAAATCTTAAAACAGATTATTTTTGTTTTTTCATTTCTTTTTCAACCATATCATAGAATTGGTCAATTTTAGGTAAAACTAAGATACGGGTTCTTCTGTTTTTAGCTCTGTTTTCAGCAGATGTGTTAGGAACTAAAGGAACATATGAACTTCTACCTGCAGCAACTAATTGCTCTGGTTTAACTCCTAATTCGTTTGTTAAAACACGGATAATAGAAGTAGAACGTTTCACACTTAAATCCCAGTTGTCTAATAAAACTCCGTTTCCAATGTAAGGAACGTTATCAGTGTGACCTTCAACCATACATTCAAAATCTGGTTTGTCATTTACCACTTTAGCCACTTTAGCTAACACGCTTTTAGCTTTGTCAGTTACGTTATAGCTTCCTGTTTTAAACAACATTTTATCAGAGATAGAAATGTAAACGACTCCTTTTTCAACATTTATTTCAATATCTGGATCGTTTAATCCAACTACACTTTTCAAACTAGTAACTACAGCAAGGGTTACGCTATCTTTTCTTGTTAAGGCATCTTGAAGTCTAGAGATTTTTAAATCTTTTTCTTTTAAGCTTTCTAATGATTTCTCTAAATTTTCAGCACCTTTAGCCGTTAACATAGTTAAATCTTTTGAATGACTTATTAATCCTTGATTTTGTTCTTTTAGTCCTTCAACTCGAGCAGTTAATCCTGCTTTTTCTTCAAGACATGAATTTAATTTTACAGTAGCAGTATTAAGTAAATCTTGAGTTTCTTTGTTTTTTGCTTCTAACGCTGCGTATTTTTTCTTAGATACGCAAGATGTCAAAAGTGCAAGTACTGAAAGTGCGATAACAACTTTTTTCATAAATTTTATTTTAATAGTTTTAGAGTTTTTACAAATTTAGTTTTTAATGTTTAGAAATTAAATATAAATTAATGTTAATTTTACTTAACAAAAATCTTGCCATTGTTTATATAATAATTAACAACGATACTTTTTACAGAATAGTATTCTTGTGACTGAAAAAAACTTCTTTTCTTGTAATTTCTTGAAAACAATGTGTAAAATGAATAATGAGCTTTTAAAATAGCAATGAAATGACTGAATTTTCCCTGAAAAACAAAGTGAATTCCTGCTACTCCGTCTAAAAACAATCGTACAAATAAAACTGGAAATAATTTTTCTTTAGGCAAGTTTTTGATGAGCATTAATAATGAATTTCTGAAATTCAAAAATGTTTTTTTAGGGTTTCCCTGTTGCAATGTAGCTCCTCCCACATGATAAACAACCGAGTCCGGATTATATTTGATAATGTAATTGCTGTTTTTTGCGCGCCAGCAAAGGTCAATTTCTTCCTGATGGGCAAAAAAATCATCGTCAAATCCTTTTAATTCGTGATAGACTTTGCTTCTTATAAAAAAGCAGGCACCTGATGCCCAAGTAATTTCTCGAGCATCATTATATTGTCCGTTGTCTTTTTCAATAGTTTCAAAAATACGCCCACGGCAATAAGGAAAGCCATATTTATCAATAAAACCTCCTGCTGCACCGGCGTATTCAAAATATTCTTTTCTTTTAAAATCTAATATTTTAGGTTGGATGACAGCTGTTTTGGGTTCGTTTTCGAAAGTTTCTAAAATAGGTAATAACCAATTTTCAGTCACTTCAATGTCTGAATTGATTAAAGCGTAAATTTCGGCATCGATATGTTGTAACGCTTCGTTATAACCTTTGGCAAATCCATAATTGCCATCGTTTTTGACGATTTTAACAGTTGGAAAATTCGCTTCTACAAATGAAATAGAAGCATCAGTTGAGGCATTATCGGCTACATAAATAGTAGCTTCAGGTGAATATTGAATAACAGAAGGTAAAAATTGTTCTAATAATTTTACTCCGTTCCAATTAAGGATAACAACAGCTGTTTTTTTCAAAGTATCTATTTATTTTCTAATGTATAATTGGGTAATTCTGGTAGAAACTGATATTTCTCATTTTCATAATCCATTTGACAAAAATAATGATTCAATCCATTGCTTACCATCAAAAAACTGGATTTCATAGTCATATTGTAACGTGCAATCTGATCAAAAGTCACTTGGGTAATTTTTACTTCAGGAGCTTTGCATTCCACTAAAATATGAATGCTGCCATCAGGATTAAAAACTACCACATCATATCTTTTTCTTAATCCGTTTACTAATAAAACTTTCTCCACATTAATTAGTGATTTTGGATATTGTTTTTCTTCCAATAAAAAACGAACTACATGCTGACGAACCCATTCTTCGGGAGTAAGAATGATGAATTTTTTCCTGATTTCATCAAAAATTGCCGTTTTATTTTCGCTATTTTTGAAACGAAAATTATAAGAAGGAAAATTGAGTTTTTGCATTGGGCAAAAATAGTTATTTTGTTTATAGTTTATTGTTTTGTAAAACACAAAAACAATAAACGACAAACCATAAACCAAAGAAATGGACGAAGTCGTAAAAATTGTTAATGATATCAAAGCCGGGAATATCAAACCTATTTATTTTTTAATGGGTGAAGAACCTTACTATATAGACAAGCTTTCAGAATATATAGAAGAGAATGTGTTGTCGGATGATGAGAAAGGTTTTAATCAAACGGTAGTATATGGTAGAGATGTTACGATTGAAGATGTTGTAGGGACCGCTAAACGTTACCCAATGATGGCAGAACGTCAGGTGGTGATTGTTAAGGAAGCGCAGGATTTGACAAAAACGATTGACAGATTAGAAGCTTATGCAGAAAACCCAATGCCTTCCACGGTTTTGGTTTTTTGTTACAAATACAAAACATTAGATAAAAGAAAAAAAGTCACTAAAAACATTGCCAAAACTGGTTTGATTTACGAAAGTAAAAAACTCTATGAAAATCAGGTTGGTGACTGGATTAAAAGAGTTTTATCCGGAAAGAAATACAATATTGATCCGAAGGCTTCGGCAATGTTGGTAGAATTTTTAGGAACAGATTTGAGTAAAATCAATAATGAATTAGAAAAACTACAAATCATTTTACCGAAAGGCAGTACAATTACTCCTAAAGATATTGAAGAGAATATTGGATTTAGTAAAGATTTTAATGTTTTCGAATTACGAAAAGCCATTGGGGAACGCAACCAATTAAAAGCCTATACCATTGCCGAAAATTTTGCTAATAATCCCAAAGACAACCCAATGGTAGTGACCACCAGTTTGGTTTTTGGTTTTTTTGTTCAGCTCTTAAAATACCACGGATTGAAAGATAAGAATCCTAAAAATGTAGCCACTGTTTTAGGAGTTAATCCTTTTTTTCTTAAAGAATATGATGTGGCTGTTCGTAATTATCCAATGCGAAAAGTAAGTCAGATTGTGGCAGCTTTGCGAGAGATTGATGTTAAAAGTAAAGGTGTTGGAGCGAATGCTTTATCAAACGCCGATTTATTAAAAGAAATGCTCTATCATATTTTTAATTAGCCATTTAATTTACCGATATTTGCAGTTCTAAGAAAACTAAATACAATACCACAATAGTAATGGGAATGAATAAGAATACCATCTTAGGATGGGCTACCTTTATAATGATTATAATGGGATTAATATTAATCGCATTGGGAATTTTTAAATACAGAGATGTTTCAGGTATAGGTTTCGCTGCAGTAGGAATCGGATTCTTTGCTATTGCTTGGGTATTTAGTTCACTAAAAGGAAGGGTTTAATAGATTTACAATAACTATGACGAGCGTTGTTTTAAAAAACAGCGCTCGTTTTTTTATAGTTGCTGTTTTCTTGTTTTTTCTTTGTTAACGCTAATTTTACGTTACTAATAATTTTACTACATTTCCTTAATCTAATAGTCATCTTTTCAATAAAATGACTTAACCTATTCTTGAATTTTTGAATATAGTTTTGTTTAAAATTTTTAAAAAAAACTATCAAGATGAAAAAAATTGTTTTAGGATTACTTTTAAGTGCTGCTATCGTTTCCTGTGAAAATGATAAAAAAGGAACAGATGTTGTTTTGGCAGATCAATCAGTTACTCCTGTATTATTAAAGAAAAAAGAAGGATTTGAAAAATTAGAGTTGTTCTCTTTATTAACTTCTGATGATGTGTTACCAGAAAGTCCGAATTTTGTTTTTGGTGGTTCTGCTGACGGTAGCGGATTATTAAAAAATGAGGATGGTACTTTTACTTTTTTAGTAAATAATGAAGATAACTTCTCTGTGTCGAGAATTACTTTAGACAAAACCTTTAAACCTGTTAAGGGAGAATATTTATTGAATTCTAATGGAGGAACTTGGAGATTATGTGGGGCTACTATGGCAACTCCGGCTGAGCATGGTTTTGGCCCTTTGTATTTAACTTGTGGTGAATCAGGTGAAGAATCTCGTACACATGGATTAAATCCTTATGCTGATGTAGCATCTAATAATGTTTCCAAAGAATTACCGGGATTAGGTCGTTTAAGTGCTGAGAATGCATTGCCTTTAAAAGCTACTGCTTTCCCTGGAAAAACAGTTGTTGTTATTGGTGATGACGATTCTGGAACTTACGGAGGACAATTGTTTATGTATGTATCGAATACTGTAGGTGATTTGACTAGCGGTTCATTATATATGATGAAAAGAAACAATGATAACCAAAGAGAGAAAGATATGATTTCAGGAAAGGACTATCCTGTGACTTTCGTTAAAATTGATAATCATACAACAATGACGGGTAATCAAATCAATCAGGCTGTAAATACTTTGAAAGCAATCAAATTTGGTAGAGTTGAAGATTTGGATTATAGAAAAGGAGGAAAAACTGCTGACAGAGAAATTTATTTTAATGTAACAGGTCAAAATACAACCGGAGCTAATGCAGATGCTTCAAGAACAAAATACGGTAGAGTATATCAATTGAATTTGAACGAAAATGATCCATTGTCAGGAACATTAAGAGTGTTATTGGACGGTGATGATAAAGAAGGTATTGCAAAAACATTCCAAAATCCAGATAACATTTGTGTAACTAAAAACTATGTTTACGTTCAAGAAGATGCTAACGGATATGGAGACGAAACACATGATGGATATATTTACCAATACGATATTGCTAAGAAAACAATGAAAGTAGTGGTTGAATTAGACCACCGTCGTACTGAAACAGATGCTGCTAAATACAATGTAGGTGGGACTTCTGGTTTTGGAGATTGGGAATATGGTGCTTTGATAGATGTTTCTGAACAATTAGGAATTGATGATGCTTTCTTATTAAGTATACAACCTCACACTTGGACAGGAACTCAATACCAAGGTGTTGATGGTGGAACTGGTCGTCCAAATGAAAAACAGGCTAGTCAAATTGTATTAATTAAAGGTTTACCAAGATAATTCAATTTTAAAATAATTATAAAAGTCCACGATTCCACTTTTGGATTCGTGGCTTTTGTTTTCTGTAATTTTTATGAAAAAGATTTTCTTTTTTTTATTGGTTTTAGTGATGGTTTCCTGTCAGGAAAAACCAAAGACCCAACAAGTGAAACAATTATTTAAGGCTGATGTAGCCAGCTTAATCCAATCAGTAAATGATTTGGAAACTAAGATTCAATCGAATGCTGATGAAGCAAGGATTCAAAATCAATTTTTAAAAGCGCATTCACAATATAAAAAGCTGGAAGTTTTTAGTGAATATTATTTTCCTGAAGTTTCAAAAGCAATCAATGGACCGGCGATTCCTGAATTTGAAGAAAATGATGGAAAAACATTAGATCCGCAGGGATTTCAGGTTGTTGAAGAATTTTTGTTCCCAAAGTATGATGCAAAATCGAAAGCAATATTATTAAACGAAATCGGAATTCTTTCTGCTAATCTGAAACGTTTGAGCCGAATAACAGAAACAAATGAATTAACCGATTCTCATGTTTTTGATGCGATGCGATTGGAAGTTTTCAGAATCATCACAATGGGAATAACCGGTTTCGATTCGCCAATCGCTCAAAAATCAATTTCAGAAGCAGTTGCATCCTTAGAAGGAGTAATACAATATTATCGATTATATGTTGAGGATAATCCTTCAGACGGTGGATTAAAAATAATGGAACAAGCCAAGAATTATTTAAAAACCAATTCAAATTTTAATCAGTTTGACAGAGCTGCTTTCATTTTGAATTATGGGAATCCGTTGAGTCGAAAATTATATAAAACGCAAAAAAGTTTAAATATTCCTTTTTTTACCGAAATTCGAGGTTTAAAAACTACTGCGCAAACTTTATTCGATAAAGAAGTTTTTGACGAAGAAGCATTTTCTGGTTTTCCGGATTATAAAACGACAGAAGAAAAAGCTGCTTTAGGTAAATCATTATTCAATGATCCTATTTTGTCAGGTGATAATAGTCGGTCTTGTGCTTCCTGTCATCATGCCGATAAAGCTTTTACTGATGGATTGGAGAAAGCAGTTTCTTTTAATGGAAAATCATTTGTAAAAAGAAATACACCAACACTTTCTAATATTGCTTTTCAAAGAGTGTTTTTCTCAGATTCCAGAGTGAGTTATCTGGAAGATCAGGCGGTAGCAGTAATAACCAATGCCGATGAGATGCACGGTTCATTGGAAGTGGCAGCAGAGAAATTAAAAAAAAATAAAAATTATAGTCAAAAGTTTGCAAAAGCCTTTCCTCAAAAAGGAATTACTGCTTTTGAAATCAAGAATGCATTAGCTTCGTATATTCGAACATTGAGTAAATTTGATGCTAAATTTGATGCTTATATGCGCGATGAGGTAGCATTTACCAAAGAGGAAAAAGCAGGTTTTAATCTTTTTGCTGGAAAAGCCAAATGTGCGACTTGTCATTTTATTCCGTTAACTAACGGAACTGTTCCACCTAATTTTATGAAATCGGAAAGTGAAGTTCTAGGTGTGCCGGATAAAGATGGAAAACTAGATTCTGATTTAGGAAAATATAATTTGACTCAAGCCATCATTCATAAATATTCCTTCAAAACTCCAACGATTCGAAATATCACTTTGACAGGACCTTATATGCATAATGGAGTTTTCAAATCTTTAGAAGAGGTGATTGATTTTTACAATGAAGGTGGCGGTAAGGGGAGAGGTTTTAGATTAGAGAACCAAACCCTGCCAGAGGATAAACTAAATTTGACAGATATGGAAAAAAAACAATTAATTGCTTTTATGAAAACACTAACGGATAAGGCTTACCAATAATTTTTTTGACTAATTTTTAAATTAGTTTTGCGTTTGACTAGCTGTTTATTATTTCTTTAATAATACTATATTTGTATTCTTTTTTAAAATTAAATTATAATTCATATGTCAGACGATAAAAAGGTCATTTTCTCAATGTCAAAAGTGAGTAAGACTTACTCAAGCAGCAATAAACAGGTGTTGAAAGATATTTATTTGAGTTTCTTTTACGGTGCTAAAATTGGTATTTTAGGTTTGAATGGTTCGGGTAAATCATCACTTTTAAAAATCATTGCAGGAGTTGATAAAAATTACCAGGGAGATGTAGTTTTTGCTCCGGGTTATACAGTAGGTTATTTAGAGCAAGAGCCACAATTGGATGAAACTAAAACTGTTTTAGAAGTTGTTCAGGAAGGTGTGGCTGAAACTATGGCTGTATTGGACGAATACAACAAAATCAATGATTTATTTGGTCTGGAAGAAAACTATTCTGATCCGGATAAAATGGATAAATTAATGGAGCGTCAGGCTGCTTTACAGGATAAAATTGATGCTTTAGGTGCTTGGGAAATCGACACCAAATTAGAAATCGCAATGGATGCTTTGCGTACTCCGGATGGTGATACTCCAATCAAAAACCTTTCGGGAGGAGAGCGTCGTCGTGTAGCCTTATGTCGTTTGTTATTAAAACAACCAGATGTATTGTTATTAGATGAGCCTACCAACCACTTAGATGCGGAATCTGTACTTTGGTTAGAGCAACATTTAGCACAATATGCAGGAACTGTAATTGCTGTAACGCACGACCGTTATTTCTTGGATAATGTTGCCGGATGGATTTTAGAGTTGGATAGAGGAGAAGGTATTCCTTGGAAAGGAAACTATTCTTCTTGGCTAGACCAAAAATCAAAACGTTTAGAGCAGGAAGAGAAAGTAGCTTCTAAAAGAAGAAAAACATTAGAGCGTGAGTTGGAATGGGTACGTCAAGGAGCAAAAGGTCGTCAAACAAAACA
>JALRGZ010000281.1 GCA_023253295.1 Flavobacterium sp. | reverse complement strand
GGTTTTTAACAATTGCAAGCGTCCCAGAAATTAATGCAATGGTCGTGTAGATTGAGAACCTATTTTTCATTTCATCGATTGTTTTTGTAGTGGCAAGTTTATTTACTGGAAACAGTTACACCATTGATAGTGTATTAAATGGTAAAAAAGACGATCCCATTTTAATTGATGAAAAATTTGCCGAACAGCTACCTGTTTTCATCAAAGACAGCATTACCAAAGCACCTGATCAGACTATGATTATCAATCGTGATACACTGAATACGGATACTACTTATGTGTACAAAAACAAAACAGTAAAAATCTACAGTGGTGTTCAAAAATCAGACGGATTATTACCTACTTGTAAAAGTACTTTAGTCGATTTAATCCTTCCGTTGATTGCGTATCTGGCTTTTTTCTGTGGTTTAATGGAACTTTTAATCATCTCCGGGGCTTCCGGAAAATTGGCCAGAGTATTGAGTCCGGTATTCGTAAAAGTGTTTCCGAGTATTCCTAAAAACCATCCTTCCATTTCCTATATGACCTTGAATTTTGCTGCTAATTTCCTCGGACTGGATTCGGCGGCTACCCCTTTTGGATTAAAAGCCATGGAGAGTTTACAGGAACTCAACCCCGAAAAAGACAAAGCCAGCGATGCACAAATCATGTTTATGTGTTTGCATGCTTCGGGATTAACATTGATTGCCACTTCCATCATTGGTTATCGTGCGGCGGCAAATGCTGCTAATCCAGCCGATGTGATGCTGCCTTGTATTATCACTTCTTTCATTGGAACCATTGCGGCTTTCTTAATTGTGGGAATCAAACAAAAAATCAATTTCAAAAGTGCTTCATTAGTCGCTACTTTGATGGCGTTAATTGCGGCTATCATTGGTTTATTAATGTATGTTAATCACTTGGATTTAATTGGTAAAAACTATTTTACGACTAACCTTTCGGCTTTAATTTTATTAGCGATTATTGTGGCAACGCTTATCCTTTCGTTTATGAAAGAAGCCAAATTCACTGAAGCTAAAACCACCGTTTTTGATGCATTTGTATCCGGTGCCAACAATGGAGTAAAAACCGGAGTAACGATTTTTCCTTATGTTTTAGGGATGTTGGTAGCTATTTCACTATTTAGAAACAGTGGTTTATTTGAAATCATCAGCAATGGACTTGGTTTTGTTTTCTCAAATATGGGAGTAAATAAAGAAATTGTAGATGCCTTACCAGTTGCCTTATTGAGACCATTTAGCTCTGCTGGATCAAGAGGTTTCTTAATCGATTCGATGAATACTTTTGGTGCCGATTCCTTAACCGGAAGATTGAGTTCTATTTTCCAATGTAGTGCCGAAAGTACGTTTTACGTTATTGCGGTTTACTTTGGTTCGGTTAATATCAAAAACACCCGTTATGCTTTGCCAACTATGTTATTAGTAGATGTGATTTGTGTAATAACGGCTATTTTCGTAGCGAGTTGGTTTTTTTAGAAATCCATTAAAAATAATTCCCAGAATTTTAGGGATTTCAATCCTTTTTTCATTCTTTTGAATTATTAAAAAAATTAATATTTATTAACCATTAACCAATTAAAAAATGTCAAAATACACAAAATACATTGCCATAGGTTTACTTATCCTATTTTTAGTTACTAGTTTATTATCATAAATTTTATCAAAATACATTTACTTAATATGAAATATTCATTTCTTGCTATTATTGCTGTATTTTTTATGTCATGCAGTAATGATTCCGAAAAGTTGATAGATTATAGTGCGCAAAATGAGGCTGAAATTCAAGCATATATCGCAGAAAATAATTTGGATGCACAAAGGACAAGTTCTGGTTTGTATTATGTAGTCAATGAAGAAGGAACAGGAAAAAGACCTACATCAACTTCAGTAGTTACTGTATCCTACAAAGGTTATTATACAGATAAAACTGTTTTTGACCCAGGCAGTACAACTGGAGTTTCTTTTAATTTACAACAAGTTATTAAAGGCTGGATTGAAGGAATTCCTTTCTTCAAAGAAGGCGGAAGTGGTATTCTGTTGATTCCAGCGCATTTAGCTTATGGAAGTAAGAATTATCAAAAAATTCCTGGAGGTTCTGTTTTAATTTTTGAAATTAAATTATTGGCGGTTGAATTTAGTGCTACTAATGATGCTCAAATCGTAAAATACATTTCTGATAATCAATTAAATGCTATAAAAACAGAATCTGGTTTGTATTATGTTATTGACGAAGCGGGAACTGGAAAACAACCTACATCAACCTCAAATGTTACTGTTGCCTACAAAGGTTATTTTACAAACAAAACTGTTTTTGATCAAAGTACTGCCAGTGGAGTTTCTTTTAATCTGCAACAAGTAATTAAAGGCTGGAAGGAAGGAATTCCGTATTTTAAAGAAGGAGGAAGCGGAAAACTTTTGATTCCTGCTACTTTGGGCTATGGCAGTTACAATTACAATTCTATTCCAGGTGGTTCGGTATTAATTTTTGATGTTAAGCTAATTTCAGTTAATTAATTTTTACTTAAACAAATACTATAAAGCCTTGCCTTGTGCGAGGCTTTCATTTTTATAAGCTGAATTTGATTGTACTTACTAGTAAAAAACTAATTTTTCCTTTAGCCCTGATCGAAACGATATCCTTTGCTTTTTTCTTTAAAAAAGCAAAGATTTAGTGGAGAGCAGGAACCAACTAACCAAGAATGACTGATGTTTCTGCTCCAAAAAATAAATAAGCAAAACTTATTTTTTTAATAATTTCTTTAACGAACGTTATATAAATCAGTTAGGATTCTTTGAACAATTCTTATCTTTGGCATTCTTTAAAAAAACAAACTATGGACTTTATATACCAGGATCCTTATCCTATTTTAAAAGACGATACACAATACCGCAAAATCACTTCTGATTATGTAAAAGTGGAACAACTAGGCGATAGAGAAATTTTGACTGTTGACCCAAAAGCATTGGAATTACTTTCTCAAGAAGCCATGAAAGACGTTTCTTTTATGTTGCGTACTTCACACTTGGAGAAATTAAGAGCGATTCTTGATGATCCGGAAGCTACCGACAATGACCGATTTGTAGCTTACAATTTGTTACAAAACGCATCAGTGGCCATCGACGGACAATTACCATCTTGTCAGGATACTGGTACGGCGATTGTAATGGCTAAAAAAGGAGAAAACGTATATACAGGTGTTGACGATGCAGAATGGCTTTCTAAAGGGATTTTCAACACCTATCAGGAAAGAAACCTTCGTTATTCTCAAATTGTACCTATCAGTATGTTTGAAGAAAAGAATTCAGGATCTAACTTACCGGCTCAGATTGATATTTATGCCAAAAAAGGAAATTCGTATGAATTCTTATTCTTAGCAAAAGGTGGAGGTTCGGCTAACAAGACTTACTTATACCAACAAACAAAATCCTTGTTGAATGAAAAATCATTAGATGCTTTCATCAGAGCTAAAATAATGGATTTAGGAACTTCAGCTTGTCCTCCATATCATTTGGCTTTAGTTATTGGTGGAACTTCTGCCGAAGCGACTTTAGCAGCAGTCAAAAAAGCATCTGCAGGATATTATGATAACCTTCCAACAACTGGAAATATGGCTGGTCAGGCTTTCCGTGATTTGGAATGGGAAAAAAGAGTACAACAAATTTGCCAGGAAAGTGCTATTGGAGCGCAATTTGGAGGAAAATATTTTACGCATGACGTACGTGTAATTCGTTTGCCTCGTCACGCTGCATCTTGTCCGGTTGGATTAGGTGTTTCTTGTTCTGCCGATAGAAATATCAAAGGAAAAATTACCAAAGACGGTATTTTTGTTGAACAATTAGAAGCCAATCCGCAACGTTTCTTACCTGCTACACCTCCACACTTGGAAGAAGCAGTAGAAATTGATTTGAACCAACCAATGGCAAACATTTTGGCTGAATTGACCAAGTACCCAATTAAAACACGTTTAAAACTAAACGGAACGCTGATTGTGGCTCGTGATATTGCCCACGCTAAAATCAAAGAATTACTGGATGCAGGAAAACCAATGCCGGAATACTTTAAAAATCACCCGATATATTATGCAGGACCTGCTAAAACTCCGGACGGAATGCCTTCGGGAAGTTTTGGACCTACAACGGCTGGACGTATGGACGTGTATGTGGAAGAGTTCCAGAAAAATGGTGGAAGTATGGTAATGCTTGCTAAAGGAAACCGTACCAAAGACGTGATGAATGCTTGTAAAACGTACGGTGGGTTCTATTTAGGTTCTATCGGTGGTCCTGCTGCCATCTTAGCTAAAGAAAACATCCTTTCGGTAGAAGTAGTAGACTTTGAAGAATTAGGCATGGAAGCTGTTCGTAAAATCACAATTAAAGATTTCCCTGCTTTCATCATTACGGATGATAAAGGAAATGATTTTTTTGAAAATTTATAAAGATTAACCGCAAAGAACACAAAGTTTTTCGCAAAGTTTATAAAGAATATTTTAACCGCAGATTCGCAGATTAATATTAAAATCTGTGAATCTGCGGTAATTTTTTAACCAATTATCATTTCAGGAATATCTCCTTCAATTAGCAATTCTGATTCTGTGGCAGCAATGATATGCTCCACTGTTACTCCGGGAGCTCTTTCCAGTAATTTAATTCCTTTTGGAGTAATTTCCATAACTGCTAATTCAGTCACGATTTTTTTAACGCAACCCACTCCAGTCAATGGCAAAGTACATTTCTTAAGGATTTTACTTTCTCCGGCTTTGTTCACGTGCATCATCGCCACAATAATATTTTCCGCAGAAGCAACCAAATCCATCGCACCACCCATTCCTTTGACCATTTTTCCGGGAATTTTCCAATTGGCAATATCTCCGTTTTCAGCTACTTCCATAGCCCCTAAAACCGTTAAATCAACGTGTTTACCGCGAATCATTCCGAAACTCATTGCCGAATCAAAAAAACTGGCTCCGGCAAGTGTAGTTATGGTTTGTTTACCTGCATTGATCACATCGGCGTCTTCTTCGCCCTCAAAAGGAAACGGACCCATACCTAAAACACCATTTTCACTTTGAATTTCGACGTTTATTCCTTTAGGTATATAATTCGCTACAAGAGTAGGAATTCCTATCCCTAAATTAACAAAAAAGCCGTCTTGTAATTCCTGAGCAATTCGTTTTGCTATATCTTCTTTTGTTAAAGCCATAATTTTTTATTTTTTGAAACATCTAAGTCATATAAGTTTTCTTTTTTTAAGGAAAATTATAAACTAGTAGAATTTAAAATTTTGAATCGATTAGGTTCATAATAGTACTTCAAAAATGAACTCTGAGACTATACACTGTCAATACTTACACTTTAGGACGAACAGTGACCTTCTCAATTCTTTTTTCATATTTTTCACCTTGAAAAATACGTTGCACAAAGATTCCGGGAATGTGGACTTGATTCGGATCTAGTTCACCAGCTTCCACTAGTTCTTCTACTTCTGCAATTGTAATTTTGCCAGAACCAGCCATAGCAGGATTAAAGTTTCGGGCAGTTCCTTTGAAAATTAAATTTCCGGCTGTGTCTCCTTTCCAGGCTTTTACAATAGAAAAATCGGCTTGAAAAGCTTCTTCCATCACGTACATTTTTCCATTAAATTCTCGGGTTTCTTTACCTTCAGCTACTTCAGTTCCGTAACCGGCAGGTGTATAAAAAGCAGGTATTCCGGCCTGAGCGGCACGACAACGCTCGGCTAAAGTTCCTTGTGGAATGAGTTCAACCTCTAATTCACCCGAAAGCATCTGACGTTCAAACTCGGCGTTTTCTCCCACATAAGAAGAAATCATTTTCTTGATTTGTTTTTTTTGTAAAAGCAAGCCCAAACCAAAATCATCTACTCCGGCGTTGTTGGAAATACAAGTTAGATTTTTGGTGCCTTTTTGCACCAATTCAGAAATGGAATTTTCTGGAATTCCACATAATCCAAAACCGCCTAACATCAGTGTCATCCCATCTTCAACTCCTTGAAGTGCTTCCTGAACTGTATTTACTTTTTTATTAATCATAATTCAATACATTACTTTTGATATTTAAAAGTAAATCTTTTTTTTCAAAGAAGAACAATACTAAAATTCATTGTCAACAAAAAAACCTCTTGTTAAGAGGCTTTTTTTATTAATTTCTAAAATTCAAATTCATCTGTGGATTGTATAGAATCATTTGCGGTTGAATCTTTAACTTTTCTAGGTTGATAACAATCTACTTTAATCGAAAGATTCGCGGGACGTTCAAATGGGTCTTTAGAAACTTTAAGATTTGGGTCTTGATAACACAATTTCATAAAATAACCCCAAACTGGTAAAGCAGCCGTAGCACCTTGTCCATAAGTTAGACTTTTAAAACGTGCCGAACGATCTTCACATCCTACCCAAATTCCTGTTACCAAGTTAGGAACCATTCCCATAAACCATCCATCAGATTGATTTTGTGTAGTACCTGTTTTACCTGCAATTGGATTTTTAAATACATATGGATAACCTGTCCATCTATTATCTCCACTACCTCCATATTCCGTTCTTAATCTTGAACCAGAACCTCCTTCAGTTACTCCTTCTAATAATTTAACAACGGCAAAAGCAATATCTTTATTCAACACATCATGTGACTCCGGAATTGGTTCATAAATAACCACTCCACTTTTATCCTCAATACGAGATAAAAATTGAGGTTTATTATAAACTCCTTGATTTGCAAAAGTACTATAAGCAGCTACCATTTCTTCAACAGTAATATCCACTGCTCCAAGAGCAATAGATGGCTGTGCTGGAATATTAGTTTTTACACCCAACTTATGCGTTAATTTGATAACCGCCTCTGGTCCTACTTTGTCAATCAACTTGGCAGAAACAGTATTAATCGAATTAGCCAATGCTTTTTTCAAAGTCACCATTCCAAGATATTTATTGTTAGAATTTCGTGGAGTCCAAGTTTCTGTTACGTGGTGACGCCCAACTGGAATAGTGAATGGCGCATCGATGATAGAATCACAAGGTGACATATTCAATTGCTCAATAGCTGTAGCATATACAAAAGGTTTAAATGTAGAGCCTACTTGTCTTGCTCCTTGAGCTACGTGATCGTATTGAAAATATTTATAATTAATACCTCCTACCCAGGCTTTAATATGCCCTGTTTGAGGCTCCATAGCCATCAATCCTGATTGTAAAAAGTGCTTGTAATAACGAATCGAATCCAAAGGTGTCATAATAGTATCTTTCTCTCCTTTCCAGGTAAAAACAGTCATTTTGACTTTTTTATTGAAAGATTCTATAATTTCATCCTCTGTTTTATCCATTGATTTCATGATGTACCAACGGTTAGAAGCTTTCATAGCTTGCTTTAAAATTCTGTTGGTTTCTTTCTCAGTAATGTTTATAAAAGGAGCATTTTTATTATTCTTTTGTTCAATAAAAAATTCCTCTTGAAGATTAGCCATATGTGCTGCAACTGCTTCTTCGGCATGTGCTTGCATTCTGGAATCAATAGTGGTATAAATTTTTAAACCATCTTTGTAAATATCGTAATCTGAACCATCGGGCTTTTTATTGGTTTCAACCCATTTCTTCATATAATCACGTAAATACTCTCTGAAATAAGTAGCAATTCCTTCTCTATGGCTTTCCAATTTAAAGTGCAAATTAATTGGCAAAGCTTGTAATTTTTCTTTCTCAGCTTTAGAAATCATATGCGATTTTTCCATTTGTGCCAACACCACATTTCTACGATTTTTAACTCCAACTGGATTTCTTACCGGATTATACAAACCTGAGTTTTTGAACATCCCAACTAAAATTGCCGACTCATCAACGGTTAATTCTTTTGGAGATTTTGAAAAATATGTATGTGCTGCCGAACTCACACCAACAGCATAATTACCAAAATCATACACATTACAATACATGGCAAGAATCTCATTTTTGGTATACTGTCTTTCTAATCGAATGGCAATAATCCACTCTTTTACCTTTTGAACTATACGAAACGGTAAAAACTTAGAACCTTCACCGTGAAATAATTGTTTGGCTAATTGTTGGGTTAAAGTACTTGCTCCTCCATTAGTTCCTAAACTTAATATAGCTCTTAAAGTTCCTCTCCCATCAATACCTGAATGCTCATAAAAACGCTCATCTTCGGTTGCCACTAAAGCATCTACCAAATTTTTAGGCAAATCTGAATATTTTAATTGTGAACGGTTTACCTGAAAATATTTTCCAATAACCACACCATCCGAAGAGATAATTTCAGTAGCTAAATTAGAATCCGGATTTTCTAAATCTTCAAATGAAGGCATAGAACCAAAAAGTCCCCATGAAGCAAACAGGAAAAAAAGGACAATCGCTCCCATTCCATAAAAGAAAAGCTTCCAGAATTTTTTAGTATAATACTTAAAATCGTGTTCTGTATTATTAGTCTTTTTAACTGCCATAACTACTATTTATTCTTTTTTTTCAATTCTTAAACCTACATCCGTAATACCTTCCAATTGAGTGACTCCTGGAACTTTACCTCCTTCTCTGACCGCTTGTTTGATATTAAGCTTGTATTTACCTCTAAATTTGACGTTTTCTTTATAATACAATTTACTTTCTTTAATATCAGTAAATCCATCACCTAAAAGCGTTCCGTCTGGTGCGGCCATTTCATATTCTAGGGTATCTACTTTTGTATAACCATTTGGTTTTTCTAAAGTTACTATTAAAAAAAGATTGTTAAACGGATAATTATTATTGTCCCTAATATTGATAAAAAGGTCGTATTTTTTTGTTGAATCCAATTCCGGTAAATTGAAAGAAACGACACTATCCTTATGCCAGGCACTACCAACAGACTTATATTCATCAAAAACCCTTTTTTTATCACAAGACAAAAAAAGCATGCTCACTAAAAGTAATAAAACGCTATTTTTTAGCTTCATTTTTTTTAATAATTATAGGTTTTCTAGGTCCTTTAAACTTTTTCTCTCCAGCTGGTTTTTGCTCATTTGCAGCACTTTGAACTGGCTGAACAGCTTTATTAGATGATTTATTTTTATGAGACTGTTTTTTAGCATTTGGAGCCGCCGCAGTAGTCTCAACTACTTTTTTAGCCTTTTTATTGTTTCGCTTGTTTCTTTTTGGCTGATCAAAACGAGTTAAACTCTCCTGACCCATTGCGTTATTAAAGTCTTTTTCAACCTCCTGAGTTACTTCAATAGCGTAATCTTCCAGAGAAGAAACTTTCTTTTTTAACTTGTTTTCGGCAATAATTTCCTTAACCTTATCAATTTTTAGAACATGCCAATTCGCAAAATTATTGGTATAAGCAAACCACATTAAACCTTTGAAAATATCCTGCTTTTGGCAAACAGCATCTCCTTTTTCGGTAATTAATTTGGTTTCAAATTCCGGAAAACCTTTTAAGGCATCCATGTAAGTATCTAATTCGTAGTTCAGACAACATTTTAATTTCCCACATTGTCCCGCTAATTTTTGAGGATTTAAAGACAATTGTTGGTAACGCGCTGCCGAAGTATTAACGCTTCTAAAATCCGTTAACCAGGTAGAACAACACAATTCACGTCCGCAAGAACCAATTCCTCCTAAACGAGCAGCTTCCTGACGGAAACCTACCTGTTTCATCTCGATTCTTGTACTGAATTCTTTAGCAAAATCTTTAATTAATTGTCTAAAATCGACACGGTCATTAGCCGTATAATAAAACGTTGCTTTCGATCCATCTCCTTGAAATTCAATATCCGAAATTTTCATTTCCAACTTTTGTGCAATCGCTAATTCACGGGCTCGCACTTTCATTGGCTCTTCTTTATCACGGGCTGCTGTCCAAATATCGATGTCTTTTTGAGAAGCCTTACGGTAAATTTTTGGAATATCATTCGCATCAGGATTGATGCCTTTTTTCTTCATTTGGATACGAACCAATTCACCGGTAAGGGTAACAATTCCAATATCATGACCAGGAGAAGCTACTGTAGCTACAATATCTCCCATACTTAAAGTCAATTTTTCGGTATTGCGGTAAAACTCTTTTCTTCCATTCTTAAAACGGACTTCAACACAATTAAAAGGGGCTTCGCCATTAGGCAAACTCATATTAGAAAGCCAGTCAAAAACCGTTAATTTGTTGCAGCTATCGGTGCCGCAAGTACCATTATTTTTACAACCCTTAGGTGAGCTACCATCAGAGGTTGAACAACTTGCACATGCCATAATTTTATATGTAGTGTTGCGACGCGCGCAACTTAAGTTCTTAAAACGTTGAATCGGTAAAGATAGTATATTTTAATCGTAAGTTGCAATTGTTAGAAATAGCTTTAGTTCTTAATTTTTAGCTAAAAAAGAAATATTTCTAACTGTACTTATGACTTTTAAACCTTTGACTTACTTACTTTTTAAACTTTTAAAATCTTCAATGTATAATCCTTTGGCAGCATTGGTAGGATTGAACGAAGCAAGATTGTCATTTCTAAAAGTCAGTGCTGTTTCCGCTTTTTGAGTATTAGTACGCAAAGTTTGTCCGGTAATCAATTCGAGTGCCTTTTTTAAATAAGGATCTTTTACATTTCCAAATTCAACCAGATTTAAAAAAGTTGAATAAGGATTAATATCGTAATCAGGTGTAATTTTTGATGGATTTACGTCTTTGTCTTTATTGTAATAGGAAAAAGTAATGGGTTGTAATTGCCATTGGTGTTTGGTACTTCTATTATCGTATGAAGTGTAATTAAATTCAGGACAATCATATAAAGTGTTTGATCCTACAAACTTACCTACGGTTTCTTCGCCAATGGTGGTCACACTAATGTATTTTTTTAAACATTGAATAGTGAGTTCGCTGGCAGAAGCCGTTTGAAAACTAACTAAAACATATATTCTGGTTAAAGATAAACTATTAACCGTTTCCTCTCTTTCATAAGTAGGTTCATTATCAACCAAGTTGAATATTCGAACTTTGTCTGAAAGGTTTTCAAAGCCATCTTCGCTATTATGTTTATCATTGAAATCTAAATAAACATAAGGCTTGTTAGTAAAACTTCCATTAATCATTTGTGCCAAAGCAATTGCAGTTTCTAAAGAGCCTCCTCCATTGTATCTTAAATCTAAAACCAATTCGTTAATTCCATCCGTTTTCATTTTGGCGAAAGCTGCATTCAATTCGTCATTATAATCCGATTTGAAACTATTAAACACTAAATAGCCTATGTTTTTACTACCATAAACTTTCTTTTCATAATAAGCAACTGGGTTTTCATCAATATCGGCTTGAGTTACAGTTATAGTTGTCGCTTTGTCAGTAGTTACCAAAGCCGAACTTGTAAATGCCACATTTTCTGCCAAAGTAAGTACCATTTGTGTATAGGTTAGTTGATCATAATTACTTGAGGTAAGTTGCTTAGCATTTATTTTTGTAATAACGTCACCTCTTTTCAATCCTGCTAAAGCTGCTGGTGAATCAGGTACAACATAATTTATCAAAGCTACTAAATTTACATTATTAGCATCTTTAGGGTAAAGACCATAACTAAAACCCCCACTTTTTTTGACTTCAGCAATTTTTGAAGCATACACCACTTCGTTACTATTTTCAATCCAGGAAAATCGATCAACAGTTCCTCTTTGATAAAGAAGCGAATAAAAAAGAGCATCGGGAGTTTTTCCGTTAATAAAATTAGCATACTTATTGCCGGAAGCAATTTTGCTATTGGATAAATTGGCAACATTGGATTGCCAATAATACCATGAATTCATTGCTTTCCAGACAAAGTCATTAATCTCATCAGGTACAACAGTTTCGTTTGTATCCGAATTCGAGTCTTTACTGCAGGAAGTAATAGCAAATCCAACAAGCAATAGTAAAAGGATATATTTTAATTTCATTATTATTCAATTGTTTAATTTAGATTTGTAAAGTAATAAAACTCTAAAATTATGAAAAATAGTATGTCAAAAACCATCTATATTTTATTTTCAATCGGATGCATTTTTCTCTTATCCTGTTCTAAGCAACTTTTAGATATTAAAAACCAAACCTATAAAAGCTATAACCGGGATAATGAAAAAGGATATATCGTTAGTTTTGAAGTCTTTAATAATAAAATTATTCCCAAATCGATTGTAATCAATGGAATTGTTCAAAATATATCATCAGCTAACAAAACCGATAACATTTACCAAGTAAATGTGATTGCGCAAACTAGTTTGATTCACAACTATCAAGTAAAATTTGAGAAAAAAGAAAACGGAATCTATTTTGAGAAAGATTCGAAGGTGTTTTTCCAGCCTGTGAAATTCAAATTAATTACGGATTAGTTTTAGCGACTTTAAATTTACCTACTCAAAAAATAATTCAACTGGATTTTTTATTCATCAAAAAAATGCCTGTTTCAAAAATTTTGAAACAGGCATTTTATATTCATATCATCCGATTTTAGTCTAAAATCTTATACAATTTATCTGATAAACGAATTCTGAAAGGCACTGCAAATGTTAGTTTGTCACCAGCTACAGCCTGAGTTCCTTCGTATCCATTAACAAACATTTTTTCCAAAACCAATTCCTGATTTCCGGTTGTAGGTCCTGAAATTAGGATTTTATCACCCAAATTCAATTCTTGATTTTCCATTGTAAAAAGACCAATTCCCGCTTTCACATAATAATGCTCGGCTTTACCAACTAAAGTCTTTTTTACTTTTATTTTCTGGCGAATATCATTTGTTTTTGAGGCCGTGGCTAAGGCAGTGTTTGGCAAATCTCCTGAATGTTTGAATTTCAAACTTTCTGATTTTCCTTTTCGAAAAACCTTATTTCCAACCTGTTTACCGCTTCTTAATTTAATTTGCTCTTCGTATGGTAAATGCGTGATTTCCTGACATTCTGAAGAACAGCAATTTTCCATAGCTGCTTTACATTCATCACATTGAATAAACAATAAATGGCAACCATCGTTAGCACAATTGGTATGATTGTCACATGGTTTTCCACATTGGTGACATTGCGAAATAATATCATCAGTGATTCTTTCCCCTAAACGATTATCAAAAACAAAGTTTTTTCCAATGAATTTGCTTTCCAAACCTTCTTCCTGGATTTGTTTCGCA
>JALRGZ010000257.1 GCA_023253295.1 Flavobacterium sp. | reverse complement strand
AGGTTAAAATTAAATCCTCTATTTCTTTATTAGTAGGCCAAATATCTTTTAAGAAAACATCTTTGCCATCTTTGTCTTTACCTAGAGGTGATTTGTATAAATCAAAATGCATCGTCCCAGCTAAAGCATAAGCAACAACTAATGGAGGAGACGCTAAATAATTAGCTTTTACATCAGGGTTAATTCTTCTGTTGTCATTTTCTTTTCTTAAATTATTTTTTTACTGCTGAACAACCAGCCATAGTAGTAATTTTAATTGCTTCAGTAGCAGGTAAATTTTCATTTCTGCTTACTGTTTCTTCTACTACTCTACGAGTAATATTTTCAAATACAGATTCAATAACAGAACCTGTTTGCATAGCTGCCGGACGACCATAATCACCTGCTTCACGAATAGATTGTACAATTGGAACTTCTCCTAAAAATGGCACATTCAAATCTTCTGCTAAATTTTTAGCACCTTCCTGACCAAAGATATAATATTTATTATTTGGCAATTCTTCCGGTGTAAAATAAGCCATATTCTCAATAATTCCTAGAACCGGAACATTGATAGCTTCCGACATGAACATAGAAACTCCTTTTTTAGCATCAGCCAAAGCCACAGCCTGTGGTGTACTAACTACAACTGCACCTGTAACCGGCAAAGATTGCATAATAGAAAGGTGAATATCTCCTGTTCCCGGAGGCAAATCAATCAACATAAAATCCAATTCGCCCCAATCAGCATCAAAAATCATTTGATTTAAAGCCTTAGAAGCCATAGGCCCTCTCCAGATTACCGCCTGACTTGGCGAGGTAAAGAACCCAATAGAAAGCATTTTTACTTCGTAGCTTTCAATAGGTTTCATTTTTGATTTCCCATCAACCGTAACCGAAATAGGCTTCTCATTTTCAACATCAAACATGATAGGCATAGACGGACCGTAGATATCAGCATCTAAAACACCAACACTAAATCCCATTTTCGCTAATGATACGGCTAAATTTGCTGTTACAGTAGATTTACCAACTCCTCCTTTTCCAGAAGCCACAGCGATAATATTTTTGATTCCAGGAATAGCTTTACCTTTAATTTCAGGTTTTTCCGGAGCTTCAACTTTTATATTTACTTTGATCTTAGCTTCAGCAGCAACTTTCTCTAGAATTGTTTTTTTGATATCGTCTTCCGCACGTTTTTTAATGTGCATTGCCGGAGTATGTAAAACCAAATCAACAACTACCTCATCTCCAAAAGTAAGCACATTGGTAACCGCACCGCTTTCAACCATGTTTTTTCCTTCTCCAGCAATAGTAATTGTTTCTAAAGCTTTAAGAATTTCTTTTCTATCTAATTTCATTACTATGTTTACTATTTTTCATTTGCTATTTTCAGCTCAAAAAACAAACGTTTATTTAAACTGATTTCAGATTGCAAAGATAGCAGATTAAATTCTTAATTTAAAGCATTTAAATTGTAATTATTGATAGCAAAATCAGCTTTAACGATAAAGTCTATTACTGTGATTTTTAGAAATTTAATCTCCTACATTTCCTGCATTGGATCCCAAAAATACTTTTCGAAATCCACTATTTGGTTATCCTTCACTTTTACACCCTCATTTTCCAGTAATTGCTGCATTAAATTGGTTCCATCAAAATGAAACTTACCGGTAAGCAATCCTTTTCGATTCACTACTCTATGTGCCGGAATTTCCTCCATACTATGCGAGACATTCATTGCCCAACCCACCATTCTTGCTGAACGGGGCGCTCCAAGATATTTGGCGATAGCTCCATATGAAGTTACTCTCCCATACGGTATTTGGCGAACTACCTCATAAACTCTCTCAAAAAAATTAACATTATCCAATTCTAACATGCTTCTTTGGTCTTTTGAATATATTCCTGCGGCAATACACCCGAAATTTCTTTAAAACAATTTAAAAACAAATCAAAAGAAGAAAATCCGACTTTTTTAGATAACGCATCTAATGTGTTCATCTCCAAAAAACCGTCATCAATCAAAATAATAGCGTCATAAATACGAACCGTTCTTTTGAATTCAATAAAACTAACATTTGAATGGTATTTAAAAAAATATACCAAATGACTTTTAGGCATTTCTAATTTAATAGCAAAATCTCTCAAAGAAACCGTGGGATTTCTAAAACAAAAATCATCCAAAGCGAGTCTCTCAATATCATAAATATAAGAATCTAAATTATCTCCAACCCGTTCTTTGAGCCACAACTCCTGATTATTTTCAACCAAAACATCATTTCTGGTCATCCAAAAATCATCAAAAACCAATTCAAAATCTTCTTTAACATCTACTGAATGATTCAACAACGAATTAATATGCAAAACAGTAGGTGTCAATAAGATTTTAAAAAACAGAAACACGCACAATATTGCCGAAATCCACAAATAACTGGTCCCATCTGAAAAACCTGCTATATATATATCCAAAAAAAGACTTATTTCTAAACGCAATATTGCCAACACACAAAAGAAAAAGAAAAAGAGAGTCCATCTTCTGACAACCATTTTTTGCTTCCCTACAAAAACTGTTTTTTTCCTCTTAGACCAGACTTTATTCTTTAATTCCACATAACTCAAAAACAAATAAAACAATGGAATTAATGCAAATAAAAAATAAGAAACCAAATAAAAAGAAGGACTATATTTTCGCATCAAAAGGTTTAAAAAACCAAATAAAACAGGTATTACAAAATGATACAAATCTTTAAAAACAGGATTCTTCCGATTGTCAATAAAGCTTTTAAAATACAAATAAACGCAAGCAAAAACAGCACAACCAAAAGAACGAAAAAGAACCACCAAATCTTCATTCACTGAAAAAGAGATCAGAGTTTGAATCCCGTATAAAAAAAATCGTGATGAAGCGAAAAGAATTAAAACAAGCAGATAAAAATTAACCTTTCTATTTGATTTATATTGTGAACAAATAACCGTGAATGTTAAAAACCCCAACAAACCCGTCATAAAAAACACAACACTCAAAAACATAATTGCCTAAAATTTCTCAAATAAAAAATAAATATATGCAATTATTCAACTTTATAAGCTGTTACAAAAAAATATCCGTCATATACACCTAAAAAAACGATATTCGGAAATATTTACATTTTTTTGAGGACGTAAATTCTTGCAAGACAAAAAAATAGGAGTCTTAACTAAAATAATACTGAAGAATATTCACCAAGGCAATTACAGAAACAAGAGCTGTAATACTACCAATAATAACATTCATGTTTTTAAGAAGGTAGTCAGCTTTTTTCTCTATTTTCTGAAAAAAGACTATATAGAAGTAAAAAACGAGAAAAGAACCTATAACCGCCCCGCTTACGAAAATAAAAATCGACATTAAATCAAACGAAAATAAGGCATAGGACGACAATGAAACACTCACAAAAACATAGTAGGGAATTGGAAAAAAATTCAATGCTGACAGCAGCATCCCTAAAAAGAAACGTTTCTTTTTACTGTGTTTTTTCAATTTAGGCTTCTTCAGTTTGGGTGTTTTGGCAATCCATAAAAAATACACTGTCAAAGCACCAAAAACGGCAAAACCAACTTCACGCAACAACAAAACAATATCCGGTCGTGCATTGATAATTTGTGCAAACAAAACCGCCAGATACACCTGAAGAAAAATAACCAATACAGCTCCAGAAACAAATGAAAAAGCATGACGTCTTCCGTCTTTCATACTTACTTTGGCTGCAGTCATATTCAACAAACCAGGAGGAGTAATACCTATAAAGGCCGAAATAAAACCAGACAACAAGGAGACAATGATACTCATAAGCCTTACTTACAGGAATTCCCCAAAAACATCTTAAATCAAAAAGGCTTAGTCTTTAATTTTAAAACGGATATAGGTGATTGCTTTATTAATTTCTAAATATTGTTTTTCGTAAAAAGTCTGGAAAGCAGTTACTTCTTCCGGGCTTCCTTCGTTTACATACACATTGTGATTAGCATACAAAACTTCATGCCCTTCACCATGAAGCAATCCTAAAGTATAACCATGCATGAATTCGCTATCCGTTTTAAGATTGACTACTCCGTCTTTTTTAAGGATTTTTTTATACAACTGTAAAAACTGCGAATTGGTCATTCTGTGTTTGGTACGCTTGTATTTAATTTGCGGATCCGGGAAAGTAATCCAGATTTCATCCACTTCGTTTTCAGCAAAAATATGATTAATCAATTCGATTTGAGTACGAACAAAGGCTACGTTCTGCAATCCTGTTTCAACAGCTGTTTTAGCTCCACGCCAAAAACGCGCTCCTTTGATATCAATCCCAATAAAGTTTTTATTTGGATATCTTTCAGCTAATCCAACCGAATATTCACCTTTCCCACAACCTAATTCTAAAACGATAGGATTGTCATTTTTAAAGAATTCAGCATTCCATTTTCCTCTTAACGGAAACAAATTACCTACAACTTCTTCTCTTGTTGGTTGAAAAACATTATTGAATGTTTCGTTCTCTTTGAATCTTTTTAATTTATTTTTACTTCCCACTATTTTTAAAATATTTGCGCAAAATTAAACAAATAAATAAGACCTAGGGCAAGCTTTTACAAAATAAAAACCTGCCCTAGTATATAAATGGTTAGTTAAAAACAACTTATTCAGCACATTCGATAGGAAATAAGGTTTCATCATGCTGTGATAAATCCAATCCCATAATTTCCGCTTCTTCAGAAACGCGCATTGGAATAATTTTATCGGTAATCTTAAATAATAAAAAGGCTCCAAAGAAAGTATAAATTGAAACCAGCAATAAAGCTGTCATGTGATGCCCAAAAACACCCCAACCACCATGAAGCAAACTAGCATCTTCTCCATGAGCAAAAATAGCAGTCAAAATCATCCCCATAATTCCTCCTACACCATGACAAGCAAACACATCAAGCGTATCATCAATGCCTTTTAGATATTTAGAATATACAATTTTATTAGAAACTAAAGCTGCTATAAAACCAAAAAACATACTTTCAGGAACAGTAACATAACCCGCTGCAGGCGTAATAGAAACCAATCCTACCACTGCTCCAATACAGGCACCTAAAGCCGAAACTTTTCTACCGTTAATTCGGTCGAAGAATATCCATGTTAACATAGCTGCCGCCGATGCTGTTGTAGTTGTTCCAAAAGCCATTGCTGCCACCCCATTAGCCTCCATAGAAGAACCCGCATTAAAACCAATCCATCCAAACCAAAGCATTCCTGTCCCTAATAACACAAATGGAATATTGGTTGGCACATGGCTACTGTTTTTTCTTTTACCTAAAACTAAAACACCGGCCAAAGCTGCAAATCCGGCACTCATATGTACCACTGTTCCTCCGGCAAAATCTTTCACACCAAAAAAAGAACCTAAAATCCCTGTTGGATACCAAACTGCATGACACAATGGAGAATAGATAAAAATGCTAAACAAGCAAATAAAAAGTAAATACGAAATAAAACGAACACGCTCCGCAAATGAACCGGTGATAATCGCCGGTGCAATGATAGCAAACTTCATTTGAAACAAAGCAAAAAGCATAAAAGGAACTGTACTTGCAATCAATTTATGAGGCAAAACCCCCACATAATCAAAGAATGTAAAAGTGGTTGGATTACCAATAAAGCTATAAAAACCATCTCCGATACGAATTCCCATAGGTTCTCCAAAAGCCAGACTAAAACCTACTACAACCCATATCAAGGTCACCACACCCATACAAATAAAACTTTGCAACATGGTAGAAATTACATTTTTCTTCCCCACCATTCCCCCATAAAAAAAGGCTAAACCAGGTGTCATGATTAACACCAAACAACAAGAAGTTAGCATCCAGGCAACATCTGCAGGTATGATTTGATCAGCTGTCCCAAATTGGGAATGAACTGCTTCAGGCTCTAATGGCACTTCCCAAAAAAGTCCTGAAATACAAACAATACTAATTACAACAAAAGAAATGATCCAGCGCTTCTCAATTTTCATATTTTCTTAGTTTAACCCATTAAATTTCGGGGGCAAATTTAAAAATATTTTACATTTTAAACCGCAGAGCTAGCAAAATCAGGAACTCCACAACAAAACCCCCTATTTTAACCATCCTAAAATAATTTTGTTATAAAAAAACGTCGATTTCAAAGAATTTAACAATTTTAAATAGCAAAAACTTTTTGACAGCTATTTCAAAACCAAAGAAAAAAACATTTTTAAACATCATACCTTAAAAAAAAATCGTAATTTTTCATATTAGAAAACAGGATTTTATTTTCAGCTCCTGTGATTTAAACCCAAAACAGATTCTCTATGAAAATTAGATTCTCTATATATTTTATATTCCTTACGATAGTTATTAGCGTGTGTTTTTCATGTAAAAATACTACCGAAGAAAAATTCCTTGTCCAAACAACAACAAACCCAGCTCAACAATTTTCTGATTTTGACAGTATCCAGGTCAAGGCTTTTTTTAAAAATTATCCTTTATTAAAAAAGTACGAAGCAGACGTTCAAAAACTATATAAAGAACATCATTACAACTATATCTGGTTTGACTTAAAAGGAATTAATGAATTTGCTAATCTTTTGTATGACAAAATCAATAACCTTGATGAAGAAGGCCTTCAAATCAGTGTACCTTACAAAGACATCTTAGAAGAAATTCGTAACAACACTAACAAATACAAAGGATTTAATATTGAAACCGAACTCCTCTATTCTTCTTGGTATATGTTTTACGCCTCCAATGTATACCATGGTTTAGATTCCAAAAAATCTATAGAAATGGAATGGTATATTCCTAGAAAAAAACTAACCTACGTGAGTTATTTGGATTCACTTTTAGCCAATCCTTCCCTCATTAATAAAGAAGAAAAAAAACTTATTGGGCAATACTTTTTACTAAAAAAAGCCTTGCAAAATTACCGTCAGATTCAAAAAGAAGGAGGTTGGAGCAATATCCCTATCGACACAACTGTAAAAACATATAAAATAGGAGACAGCTCCAAAGTAATTACACAAATCAGAGCCAGACTATTCGCTTCGGGAGATTTAAAATCAGATTCAAAAAGCCCGGTTTACGACAAAGAATTAGCAAATACAATAGTCAATTACAAGCTAACAAGAGGAATGCTTGCCAGCAGTATTATTACAAATACTCTCATTAAAGATTTAAACATTCCTGTAAGTGAAAGAATAAAAACCATTATCATCAACATGGAACGCTGTCGATGGGTTTCGAGTGATATTCCAAAATCCAAAGAATTAATTGCTATTAACATTCCTTCCTTCCAACTCGCCTATTACAAAAATCAGGAAGTTGTTTTGCGCTCTAAAGTTGTTGTAGGTAAAACCATGAACAAAACGGTTATTTTCAGCTCCCCTATGAAATACATCGTCTTTAGTCCGTATTGGAATGTTCCTAACAGTATTTTGAAAAATGAAATCCTTCCGGGCATCGAACAAAATAAAAACTACCTCGAAGAACATGATATGGAATGGTATGATAATGGGGTAAGACAAAGACCCGGACCTAAAAACTCATTAGGTTTAATCAAGTTTTTATTCCCTAACTCCAATAACATTTACCTGCACGATACTCCTTCTAAAAATTTATTTGAAAGAGAGACCAGGGCTTTTAGTCATGGCTGTATCCGTGTGGCAAAACCAAAGGAATTGGCTATCGAAATTTTAAAGGACGATCCGAACTGGAACCCTGAAAAAATTGAAGAAGCTATGAATAGCGGAAAAGAAAGCTGGTACACACTTAAAAACAAAATCCCTGTTTATATAGCCTATTTCACGGCATGGGTAGACAACGATGGACTCATTCATTTTTACAATGACATTTACAATAGAGATGAAGCCTTAACAAATTTATTATTTAAGCAATAATTCATTCCGAACCTCACAAAAAAAAAGACAGTCACTTTTATTCGTAACTGTCTTTTTCTATCCTATGAACTCTATTTTAATGCTCCTTTTGTTTTTCAAAAGTAGTCGTTAATACTTTTTTCACCTTTTCCAAAGCACCTCTAAAGGCTTTCTCATTGGTTTCATCATGTTCCGTTACTGCCAGTGGTGCTAATTTAGCAGGACGCACTTCAATCAAACAACGTTTGTCTTTAATCCCTTCCTTCGCACTGTTCTCATGTCCAAAATGCACTTCAACACGTGTAATCTTCTCTTCAAAACGTGCCAATGCCGTTTCTATTTCAGTTGCAAAATAAGCCTCTGCTCTTTGGTGTCCCTCAATATGTTTGTCGGTATTAAATTGTATTTTCATGGTTTGATTGATTAATTATTACTCCCCTAATTTAATAAACCCCAAAACAAAAAACGAATGAATTAATAAAAATTTGTGAATCTCATTAGAAGAAAAAAATATTAGCACAAAAAAACCGTCAATTTCACAACTGACGGTTTGGATACATTATTTTGTAAAATGTTCGTTCTCAATTAGCCCCGGTGGAAGCGGCATCTCCCGATGTTACAAAACAAGGCTTTTTAGCCGTAGTTTTTGTTGATCGGGAATATAGCGAACGACGGGACAAAATGTTCTAAAAAACTAAATACGTTATGCTCCTAAAATTATTTTGCCAACTTAGTAACACCCATATTATACAAGGTAAACGCCTGCACATCGACATTTTCCTGAATGGTAGCCGCTACAGATTTTCCGGCACCATGTCCTGCTTTTACATCAATTCGTATCAAAGTTGGATTATTTCCTGATTGTTTCGCTTGCAATTCGGCAGCAAATTTAAAACTATGCGCCGGCACCACTCTATCGTCATGATCTCCTGTTGTAACCATTGTTGCCGGATACTGCACACCTTTCTTAATATTATGCAAAGGAGAATAACCTTTAAGATAATCGAACATTGCCTTATTATCCTGAGCTGTTCCGTAATCGTAAGCCCAACCCGCTCCTGCAGTAAAAGTATGGTAACGCAACATGTCCAAAACACCAACAGCCGGCAAAGCCACCTTAGCCAAATCAGGTCGTTGTGTCATTACGGCACCAACCAGTAAACCACCATTAGAACCTCCACGAATTGCTAAAAAATTAGATGACGTATATTTTTGGGCTATCAAATATTCGCCGGCAGCAATGAAATCGTCAAAAACATTTTGCTTTTGCATTTTAGTACCTGCATCATGCCATTCTTTTCCGTACTCACCTCCACCTCTTAAATTAGGAACGGCAAATACACCGCCGTTTTCCATCCAAACAGCATTAGCAATACTAAAACCAGGTGTCAAACTGATATTAAACCCACCGTAACCATACAAAATGGTTGGATTTTTACCATCGAGTTTTAATCCTTTTTTGTGAGTGATAATCATCGGAACTTTAGTACCGTCTTTAGAAGTATAGAAAATCTGCTTGGATTCGTAATCCTCTGATTTAAACTGACATTTGGATTTTTGATACACATTCGAAATTCCTGAATTTGGATCTAAAGCATAAATAGTTCCCGGCGTAAAATAATTGTTAAAAGTAAAGTAGACCTTTTTATCTGTTCTCTTTCCGTTAAAGCCGTCCGCTGTTCCCACTCCCGGTAATTGAATTTCGCGAACTAATTTCCCTGAATAATCATACTGTTTCACTAAGGAAATGGCATCTTTCATATAATGAGCAAAAATAAATCCGCCAGAAGTACTAGGCTCTAAAACCTGAGAAGTTTCAGGGATGAATTCTTTCCAATTTTCCTGAGCAGGATGCTTCACATCAATTACCACAATCCGTTTGTTAGGTGCCTCCTTATCAGTTACTACAAATAATTGAGAACCTTCATTTTCCAGAACA
>JALRGZ010000217.1 GCA_023253295.1 Flavobacterium sp. | reverse complement strand
TGATCTTCCTGACGCGCGAGGAAAGTCAAAGCTTTGATACCATATTTTGTTTTCTTTGAAAGCATTGTATTGATTTATTTCTGGATTGATATGATTTTTTTGTTCTAAAAAAGTAAAAAGTGAACCATTCAACTAAACAAAAATATGTTTTTTTGAATAAACAAACATAAAAAACGGTTTTGATTTACAGAAAATCTGACACCAAAACCGTTAAACATAATTTACGAATTCACTAAGAAAGCGCCTGTTCTAAATCGGCAATTACATCTTTCACAGTTTCTAAACCTACAGAAACACGCACTAAACCTTCTGTAATCCCTACGGCTAATTTCTCTTCAGTAGACAACTTACTGTGTGTTGTAGAAGCCGGATGCGTCACAATTGTTTTCGCATCTCCAATATTTGCGGAAAGCGAACACAACTTTATTTTATCCAAGAAAGCTCTACCTGCTTCTAAACCACCTTTTATTTCGAATGCAATGATATTTCCCCCTAAAAGCATTTGTTTCTTAGCAATTTCATACTTTGGATGCGATTTCAAGAAAGGATACTTCACACTATTTACTTTAGGATGCGCCTCTAAAAACTCAGCCACTTTCACTGCATTTTCACAATGTCTATCCACACGAAGCGCCAATGTTTCCATACTCTTAGACAATACCCATGCATTAAATGGTGACATTGCCGGACCAGTATTTCTAGAGAAAAGATAAATTTGACGAATCAAATCAGCATCACCGACAGCAACTCCTCCTAAAACACGCCCTTGTCCGTCCATTAATTTAGTAGCCGAGTGAATCACGATATGTGCGCCATATTTAATAGGCTGTTGAATATAAGGTGTTGCAAAACAGTTATCGATAATCAAAATCAAATTATGTTTTTTAGCAATCTGACCTAACAATTCTAAATCTACCACATCAACACCAGGATTAGTTGGCGTTTCTGCATAAAGAATTTTTGTATTTGGCTGAATCAAACTCTCTATAGTTTCCGGCTTATTAATATCAAAATAAGAAGTGGTAATATTCCATTTTGGGAAATAAGTCATAAACAAAGCATGCGTAGAACCAAAAACACTTCCAGCCGAAACAATATGATCTCCAGAGCTCAACAAAGCAGCAAATGAAGAATAAATAGCAGCCATTCCGGTTGCAAAAGCATAACCTGCCTCAGCACCTTCCATTGCACATACCTTATCTACAAACTCAGTTGTATTTGGATTAGAAAAACGGCTATAGATATTACGTACTTTTTCCTCTGTAAATGAAGCCCTCATATCCTCTGCATCTTCAAACACAAAGCTTGAAGAAATATACAAAGGAGTTGAGTGTTCCTGATATTGTGATCTATCGATATGTGTACGTATGGCTTGGGTTTCAAAACCAAATTCTTGTTCGTCCATTTTTTAATATAGTTTAAAGCCTAAAGTTTGAATTCTTGAATAACGTATCTCCAACTCTGTGCTTAATTATTTTTAATCTTTAATTTATTCTTTAGCTAATTCTACTCCGTTCAAAATTACTTTGTAATGAATGGTTGCTGTAGGTTCTACCGTTTTAGAAACTGAACAATATTTCTCAAAAGACAATTGTGCAGCTTTAGCAGCCTTATCTTCTTTGATATTTCCTTCCAAAGAAAAAACTACATAAATATTTTTAAACGGTTTTGCTTCACCCACTTGAACACGTTCTCCTTCTACATCGGCTTTGAAAGAAGTAATTTCTTGGCGTTGTTTTTTCAGAATCGAAATCATATCAATCCCGCTACAACCAGCCACTCCCATTAAAACCAATTCCATTGGACTTGGCCCCATATCATTACCTCCAAACTCCGGACGCGCATCTACATTTACTATATGTCCTCTTTCATTTTTTAATTGAAAGTGGAAGTTTTCGTTTACTCTGTCTAATGTTATTTTCATCACGTTGTTATTTTAAAATACTATTTTTATTCTTGATGAGATTTCTCCTTCGTCGAAATGACAAGTTCGCCTAAAAAAAAATCTAAATTCTAAAATCTGCAATCTAAACTCTTAAATCATTATCCTTTGTCAGATAATCTCAAAATATCTCCAAAAACTCCTCTTGCCGTTACTGCCGAACCAGCACCTGCTCCCTGAATTACAATTGGTCGGTCTCCGTAAGATTCCGTATAAATTTCAAAGAAAGAATCAGAACCTTTTAATCCTCCTAATGCGGTATCAGATGGAACAGAAACTAATTTTACTTCCAGATTTCCTTTGTCATTTTGCAAATCACCTGACAACTCTCCAATGTAACGCAATACGTGATTTGGCTCTTGTTCTTCTTTTATTTTACTATAAATTGGATCAAATTCTTTTAACTTTGTTAAGAAATCAGCTGCACTTCCTTCACGTAAATGTTCCGGGATTAAATTCTGAATAGCGACTTCTTCAAATTCATTTTGCAAATCCAATTCACGAGCTAAAATCAATAATTTCCTACCTACATCATTTCCGCATAAATCTTCACGTGGATCCGGTTCCGTATACCCATTATCAATGGCTTCTTTCAAAATATCACTAAACGGAACATCTTTGGCAGAGAAATTATTAAACAAATAACTCAATGTTCCAGAGAATACACCTTTAATTTTAGTGATATTCTCTCCTGAAAGATGCAGTAATTTAATCGTATCAATCAATGGCAATCCCGCACCCACATTGGTTTCGTACAAATAATTCTTTTGGTTTTCAGCCAATACTTTTCGCAATTGTTTATAAAAACCGTAACTTAATGTATTTGCTACTTTATTAGATGAAATCAAGTCAAAACCATTTTCAACTAAAGAAATATAATTCTCTACAAAGGCAGCACTTGCTGTATTATCAACAGCAATTAAATTGGCCAAGTGATGCTCATTTGCGTAAGCGATAATATCTTTAATTGTATAAGCAAATCCGTTTGTTTGAATTTCATTTATCCAATTGGGAGACACCCCGTCTTTGTTAAGCAACACATTTTTAGAATTAGCTATTGCAAAAATATTCAGTTTGATATCTTTTCTTTTCTCAATTGTTTTAGCCGATTCTAAAATTTGATTAATCAAAGTTCCTCCAACTAATCCGTGGCCAAAAACAGCAATATTGATTTTTTTAGAAACTCCAAAAATCTCTCCATGGATAACATTTAATGCTTTGTTTAGTTCGTTTTTCTTAACTACTAAACTCACATTTTTACCTGTAACTGTATTATTGAATAAAATAGGGATAATTTTATTGCGAATCAGAGCGGTATAAGGCTTATGAAACGTACTCAAATCTTGACCGATTATCGAAATAACAGATACATCATCCGTTACCGAAATCTTATTTACATCTTTAGAATAAAAGTCGTTTTCAAACTCTTTTTCCAATTCAATCATTGCTTTGGTTGCCTGCGATTCTGCCACTACTAAACCAATTCCTCTTTCTGAAGAACCCTGAGAAATAATACTAACACTGATATTATTATCGCCCATTACCTTAAAAATACGGGCATCAACTCCTGTTTTACCTAATAAACCTCTACCTTCAAGATTTACTAAAGCTAAATTTTCTAAAACAGAAAGCGTTTTAATTCCACCTGTTTCTGAAGTCGCCGTAATTAAAGTTCCTTCGTTTTCATGATTAAAAGTATTCAATATTCGTAAAGGAATATTTTTCTCAATCAGAGGAATAATCGTTTTTGCATGTAAAATTGTTGCACCAAAATTAGCCAACTCATTGGCTTCGTTAAAAGTCAATCGGTCAATTTTTTTAGCATCAGCAACTAAATCAGGATTAGCGGTATAAATTCCATCAACGTGGGTATAGTTTTGAAGTTC
>JALRGZ010000207.1 GCA_023253295.1 Flavobacterium sp. | reverse complement strand
AGTACCGAAAATGCAGTGTTGGAGACACTTGAGGCCGCTAAATCCCTAATGGGAGATATATCCTCTTCAGCGGAAAGAAGGGCTGAAATACTTTTGAAGAATGCAGAGCTTGATGCGGAAATAGTGTTATGGGATTACTGTTGGCAGTAGAGTCTGGTGTTGGATTAGCAGCATTACCAGAATATCTTGTTACTAATTCAAATAATGTGATTAAAGTTTTGCCTAAATCAGAAGGACCAATAACTGAAGCACATTTTGTGTATCCTCAGTCACTAAAAAATACAGCTAGAGTTCAGGCTTTTAGAAATTTCCTTTTTAGTAAGATAGGTGATTGGAAATAATCCCATTTTTCTTGACAAATACTTGCTAAAATGCGAATGATAATCATTCTCAATTAGAGAATTATCAAACCAACCAACAATTGAAATAATTTGCCATTTTTTAATATTTAATTTATGATTTTAATTCTTCTAATAATAAACTTGTTACTTCCATTTTTTCTTTGGAAACTGAAATTCTTCCAGAACGGACAAATTGCATGATACCAAAAGGTTTTAATTTTGAATACAATTCTTCTATTTCCGGACGTCTTCCAACTTTTGATATAACAAAAAAGTCTCTTGAAACAGTAACAATTTCGGAATAACTTTCTTTAATGATGTTTTGAATTTGTCTTTCGTCAAACAATAAGTTTGAAGCTATTTTAAACAAGGCACTTTCTAAAAAGATAGTTTCTTCATCTACATGATAAAAAGCTTTAATAACTTCGATTTGTTTTTCGATTTGTCCAACAATGTTGCGTACCCATTTTTCAGTAGTATCTACAACAATCACGAATCTTGAAACGTTTTCAATTTCAGATTCAGAAACGTTCAAACTTAATATATTGATGTGGCGTTTTAAGAATATTACAGATATTCTATTCAATAAGCCAACGTTATTTTCTGTATAAACAGAAATAGTAAATGTTTTATTTTCTTCCATAATATTAACTTAATCGGATATCAGAAACCGAAGCTCCTGTAGGAATCATTGGGAATACGTTGTTTTCTTTTTCAACCATAACTTCAAGGAAGTAAGAATCTTTAGAAGCTAGCATTTCAGCAATTGCTTCATCTAATTCTTCTCTTTTAGTTACTTTACGGGCTTTGATATAATAACCTTCAGCTATAGCACAAAAATTTGGATTAATCATTACTGTAGAAGCATATCTATAGTCAAAGAATAATTCTTGCCATTGTCTTACCATCCCTAAAAACTCATTGTTTAGTACCACAATTTTCACTGGCACTTTAGTTTGGTGAATAGTTCCTAATTCCTGAATGTTCATTTGGAAACCACCATCACCAATGATGGCAACAACTTCACGATCAGGTCTACCCATTTTAGCACCAATAGCGGCTGGCAATGCAAACCCCATTGTTCCTAATCCTCCCGAAGTTACGTTACTTTTCGTTTGATTGAATTTGGCATAACGACAAGTAAACATTTGATGTTGACCTACGTCAGAAACCATAATTGCGTCTCCATTTGAATGTTTGTTAATCATCTCAATAGTTTCGCCCATTGAAATTCCTTTTCCATTAGTTGGAGCTAACTCTTCATTGATTACAGCATCTAATTCAATTTCGTATTTCTTTTTGAATTCATTATGCCATTCTTCATGTGAATTCTTTTCGATAAGAGGCAATAAAGCTGTTAAAGCTTCTTTCAAATCTGCCAATACAGCAACATCAGTTTTTACGTTTTTATCAACTTCAGCCGGATCAATTTCAAAATGAATAATCTTAGCCTGTTTTGCATAGGTGTTCAAATTACCCGTTACACGGTCATCAAAACGCATTCCTAATGCAATTAATACATCACATTCATTAGTTAAAATATTAGGTCCATAATTTCCGTGCATTCCTACCATCCCAACATTTAATTCATGATCTGTTGGTAAAGCCGAAAGACCTAAAATAGTCCAAGCAGCAGGGATTCCGGATTTTTCAATTAAAGCTTTTAATTCTTCTTCAGCTCTACTTAAAATAACTCCTTGACCAAAAACAATCATAGGTTTTTTAGCCTTGTTGATTATTTGAGCAGCTTCTTTTACCTTATCTAATTTTAAAACCGGTTTTGGATGGTAACTTCTGATATCAGTACATTTTTTATAACTAAAATCTAAAGTGTCAAATTGAGCATTTTTGGTAATATCAACTAATACCGGACCTGGACGACCTGAACGAGCAATATAAAATGCTTTTGCCATAATCGCAGGAATTTCTTCCGCTTCAGTAATTTGATAATTCCATTTTGTAACCGGAGTAGAAATCCCAATAATATCAGTTTCTTGAAAGGCATCTGAACCCAATAAATGCTTTCCAACTTGTCCTGTAATACATACCATTGGAGTTGAATCGATTTGAGCGTCAGCAATACCTGTAACTAAGTTAGTAGCTCCAGGTCCTGATGTTGCAATAGCAACCCCTACTTTACCTGTAGCCCTTGCAAAACCTTGTGCTGCATGTGCTGCACCTTGTTCGTGACGCACCAATACATGGTGCAATTGATCTTGAAATTTATATA
>JALRGZ010000076.1 GCA_023253295.1 Flavobacterium sp. | reverse complement strand
TTGTCAAAAGTCAATCCCTGACTTTTATGGATGGTAATGGCCCAGGCCAGTTTGATAGGATAATGCACAAAAGTCCCTAAAACCTCCTCCTCAACTTCCTTAGTTAATTCGTTAACTTTGTATCGGATGTTTTGCCATTCGTATCTTTCTACTTCAATCGTTTTATTTTCTTCCGGAAAATGCACCAAAATTTCCTTGTTTGAAAGTGATTTGATAATCCCCATTTTGCCATTGAAATAATTCTTTTCGTAATTCAAATCGTTTTTCACAAACATAATTTGTGCTCCCACTTTCAATTGCAAATTGTATTCAATCGGGTAAATTTTTTCCGGAAAATCGCCTGTGATTTCAGAAGTATACGTAATTAACTCCCCTTTCAAATCTTCCAAAGACTGTGCATTCATCGCATCAGCTTTGGCATTATGGGTAGTCAATGTAATGTAACCGCTATTGACTTTTAAATCAAAATCAGGTTTGACATATTGGTTTAAAGTCTGAACATCTTCAGGAGTAATTTGGTTATTCCTCAAATTATTTAAAACCGAAATAAAACTAGAATCCGTCTGTCTGAAAATTTTAGACAACTCGATATACAAAGGCGGATATTGTTGGATAACATGCGAATGAAAAAAGAATTTTCCTCTGTAATAATTACGCAGAGTACGCCATTCTTCATCCCGAATCACAGGTGGTAATTGTAATAAATCGCCAATAAACAAGACCTGAACACCACCAAAAGGAGCCGTTTTTTTGCGAACGGTTTGCATCATATAATCCATCGCGTCCAGCAAATCGGCACGAAGCATACTCACCTCGTCAATAACCAGCAATTCCATATTTCGAATCACCGATTTCTTTAAACTATTCATTTTGAAATGCCTGCGTAAACTTTCCTTGGTTTCAAATTTTAGCGTTTCAGAGAACTCAAATTCTGCAGTATGCGAAGGAATAAATCCGCTAAAAGGCAGTTGAAACATCGAATGTATGGTAACGCCACCTGCATTTAAAGCCGCAATACCTGTAGGCGCCACTACCACCGTATTTTTATGGGTGGTTTCAATAATTTCACGTAGCAAAGTAGTCTTACCTGTCCCCGCTTTTCCAGTCAAAAAAACCGAACGTTGCGTTTGGTTAATGAACTGTAAAGTATATTTTGCGGCTTCTGATAAGTTTTGCATGGAATGAAAAATTTGGAGTAAAATTAGCAAATAAGATTCTTAATTTTTCAAAGAATAATCATAGGTATTTTTTTACAATGTAAGAATTAAAAATAAAAAAAATGCCTTAATCTATTAGTAGACTAAGACATCTTAATTTTCGTAAGAAAAAATTATTTCTTCTCTTCTTCTTTTTTATCTTCAGTTTTTTCTTCCGATTTTGAAGAAGTTTTATATTTGTCATTTAAGGCTTTAATGATTTCTTTAGTGATATCATATTTATCTTCAGCATAAAGAACTGTTGCAGCATCACCAGTTCCATAGATATAAGCATAACCGTTTTTCTTACCGTATTCTTTGATGAATTTCTTAACTCCACTTATTAAAGTATCCATTTCTGCACCACTTGCTTGTTGTAACTGCTGTGCCAAAGCTTGTTGAGCATAACCTAATTGTTGCTCTCTTTTTTGCAATTCAGCACCTCTTTTTTGAGCCCATTCTTGTCCATTAGCTTGAGCTTGAGCTTGAAAATTAGCAGCATCTTGCTTAAAACGGTTAATCTCAGCTTCTAACTGTCTTCCTTTTTCTTCAGATTGTGCCTTATATTTAGCTTCAAGATCTTTCGCCTCAGTATATTCTTTCATTAATTCCGAAGTATCTATGTAAGCAGTTTTTACTTCTTTAACTTTTTCTTCGTTTTTGTTACAAGCAACAACTGAAATAGAAATTGCGATAATTAATAATACTTTTTTACTCATGTTATAAATATTGCTTTTTTGGTATTCGTGAATCTGTGATTTCATTTTGGATTAAGTTGTAATTAAAATATGTGTGTTTGAGCAAAAATATAAAAAAATAGATAGTAACCTAAGAAACAACAAAAAAATGGTAAAATTTTAAACTATTAGCAATTACTATAATAAAATAATAACCCATAATTTATTACTATAAAAAACGTATTAAATAAATTAAAAATAAAAGTAAATCTAAAAAAAGACAATAAAAGATACCCTTTAAACAAAAAAACCTCTTAAAAGGCTTTAAAATAAGTTTTAGCTGTTTTTTAGCACGTAAATTAAGGAAGAATACTCTAAATTTTGTTTTGCTTTCCAATTTGACTGTAATCCTATAAAAAAAGCTTTTACAAAATTCATTTTTCCGTTTTTGTATTTTTCGGAAAGCAAACTCACATAAAAAGAATCAAATTTCATTGGAAGTACTTTTTCTAATTTCATATGTTCTTTTGCAAAAAGCATTTGAATAGCTTTTTTGGAAAAATGCCAAAAATGAATAGGCACATCATAAGCTGCCCAAAACGAATCATAATATTTAGCATCAAAAGATTTAAAATTAGGTACCGCAACAATTAAAGTTCCATTTGGTTTTAATAATCGTTTTAATTCTTTGATTTGAAAATCTAAATCGGGTACATGTTCTAAAACATGCCACATGCTAATCACATCAAAAGATTGATTTTCCAAAACGGTTGTACTTTCAACAAAAGAAATTCCTTTGTTCTTTGCTATACTTTTCGCTCTATCGCTCGGCTCAATTCCCACTGTTTGCCAACCATCATTTTTAGCAACCATTAAAAAATCACCTGTTCCGGCACCAATATCTAAAATTCGGCCTTTTTGGGATTGCTGAGAATTAATTAAATTCAATTTATTTTTTAAAGCAATTCCTTTTACAAAATGATAGGCTTTTTCAAATAAAGATCGTTTGTTATCCGTATGCGAAATATAATCTTCACTTTCATAATACTTCCCTAAATTATCTAAACTTGGTTGCGGATACGTAATTAACATATCCAAATTTTCGTCATAATACAATTCAAAGATTTCTTTGGAAACCGAATGATCTTTTACAGTAAGAAAATGTTTTTTATTTGAAATATCCATTTTATGTGGTCAGTAGTCAGTTAATAGTTATCAGATAAAATATTATTAAAAAAGGATTTTCCAGCTATTATAAGGGTTAACAGTGTAGTTTCACGTGGAACAATTAAAGTTTGAGGATTGAAATTAGAGATTAGAAGTATTAAAGCAAACTTCTAACCTCTAACTTCAGACTTCTAACTTCCTATTATCTTCCCATATAAATCAGTAATACAGAAATATCACTTGGAGAAACACCACTAATTCTTGAAGCTTGGGAAATAGTTACGGGACGAATTTTATTCAATTTCTGTTTTGCCTCAATAGACATCGATTTGATTTTATTATAATCAAAATCTTCAGGGATTTTTACATCTTCTAAACGAGACAATTTATCAGCATTATTTCTTTCCTTTTCGATATAGCCCGAATATTTTACCTGAATTTCGGCTTGTTCTAAAATTTCTTCGTCTAATTCATTTTCGGCAACGTAAGCTTGAACTTTTTCAAACTTCATCATATCTTCTAAATCAATTTGCGGACGAGAGAAAATTTTAAACATTTTATCTCCTTGCGAAATTGGTGCAGATTCTTTCGCTTCCAAAATTGGATTGGTCTCTCCTATCGTAACACTAGTTTCTCTAAAAAACGAAACCATCTTTTCAGATTCATTTAATTTACATTCCATTCTGCGTAAACGAGCTTCAGAAGCTAAACCTATTTCATAAGACATTGGAGTTAATCTAAAATCGGCATTATCCTGACGCAATAAAGTTCTGTACTCTGCTCGTGATGTAAACATACGATATGGTTCTTCTGTTCCTTTAGTAATTAAATCATCAATAAGAACTCCAATATAAGCTTCATCTCTTTTTAAAATTAAAGGTGCTTTTTCATGAACTTTTAAATGCGCGTTAATACCAGCCATCAAACCTTGAGAAGCAGCTTCTTCATAACCGGTTGTTCCATTAATCTGTCCAGCGAAATACAAACCTTCCACTAACTTTGTTTCTAAAGTATGTTTTAATTGTGTTGGTGGAAAATAATCATATTCGATTGCATATCCAGGTCTAAAGAATTTTACATTCTCAAAACCTGCTACTGTACGTAAAGCTTTAAATTGAATATCCTCCGGAAGCGAAGTTGAAAAACCATTTACATAAACTTCGCAAGTATTCCAACCTTCTGGTTCCACAAAAAGTTGGTGACGTTCTTTATCAGCAAAACGATTAATTTTATCTTCGATAGAAGGACAATATCTTGGACCCAAACTTTTAATTCTACCATTGAACATTGGCGAACGATCAAAACCTTCTCTTAAAATATTGTGCACCTCATTTGAAGTGTACGTCATATAACAAGAACGTTGATGCGTTAATGGAGAAGTCAAATTGGAATAAGAAAACTTAGAAGGTTTTACATCTCCTTTTTCTTCGTTCATTTTTGAATAATCCAACGAACGACCATCAACTCGCGGCGGCGTTCCTGTTTTCATCCTTCCTGCTTCGAAACCAGCTTCTATTAAATCTTCGGTAATTCCGTGAGCAGCACTTTCTCCTGCTCTACCTCCACCAAATTGTTTTTCTCCAATATGAATCAATCCATTCAAAAAAGTTCCATTGGTCAACACAACCGATTTGGAACGGAT
>JALRGZ010000073.1 GCA_023253295.1 Flavobacterium sp. | reverse complement strand
CCTCAAAATCGACACGAATATTTCGTCCTTCGTGATCCATGTGCTCAATTCCCGTGCCATAAACTACATTTTTTGGTTTTGTTTTGGATAAAATGGCAACACCACTATAGCCTTTTTTAGTTGCAGGAAACCAATAGTGATAAGGGTAACCCGCCATTTCAAAATCCATTAACGGAAGTTGGTCCGGTGTAGCCTTAATTTCCTGAAGACAAACAACATCGGGTTTAGCTTGTTGTAACCAATCAATAAAACCTTTTGAAATTGCAGCACGGATTCCATTTACATTATATGATAAAATTCTCATTATTTTAATTTTTTTGATTTTCAAAAATACTAAAAAATATAAGGGATGGGTTATAAAAAATAAAATCAAAGTTGGTACATAGTCGGATAATGGAGTTTTTTTCTATCTTTGTTTTTCGCTCAAAAAACAAAAATATAAATGGGTTTAGTTACCGCTAAAGAAGTTGCAAAAGCAATTAATGTCGAGAAATACGGGGTCTTAGGGACTTTTTCCGGGTGGCTATTGATGAAGGTTCTCAAGATTTCTACTTTAAATAAAGTTTACAATCGTAATAAGCATTTGAAAGAAGTTGATTTTTTAAATGGGATTGTTGACGACTTACAGATTAAATTTGAAATTCCAGAAGAAGATTACAAACGTTTACCTAAAGATGGGGCTTATATCACCATTTCAAATCACCCACTAGGTGGGATTGACGGTATATTATTATTGAAATTAATGCTTGAAAAAGAGCCTAATTTCAAGATTATTGCTAATTTTTTGTTGCATCGTATTGAGCCTTTAAAGCAGTATATCATGCCAGTGAATCCTTTTGAAAATCATAAGGATAAAAAGTCGAGTGTGATAGGAATTAAAGAAACTTTACGTCACCTAAGTGATGGAAAACCATTAGGGATGTTTCCGGCGGGTGAAGTTTCAACTTATAAAGACGGCCAACTTATTGTAGATAAAGAATGGGAAGAAGGGGCAATTAAAGTGATTAGAAAAGCTCAGGTACCTGTTGTGCCTATTTATTTTCATGCAAAAAACAGTCGTTTGTTTTACTTTCTTTCTAAAATTAGTGGAACCTTGCGTACAGCGAAGTTGCCATCAGAATTATTTAGTCAAAAACATCGTGTGATTAAAGTAAGGATAGGAAAAGCTATTTCGGTAGCCGAACAAAACGAATATGAAAGTATCGATGCTTATTCGGAATTCCTGAGAAAGAAAACCTATATGCTGGCTAATCCTTTTGAAAAGGAGAGCAAATTGATAGCAACTCCTAATTTGAAAATTGCCAAAAATCCTAAAGAAATTGTAACTCCGGCTAATCAGGAGAAAATTGTTTCGGAAGTAAATGCGTTAAGAGATACAGACTGTAGATTGTTGCAGAGCAAGAACTACGAAGTTTTTTTTACAGCTGCAGATAAAATTCCGAATATTTTACACGAAATTGGTCGTTTACGTGAGGTCACTTTTAGAGAAGTTGGAGAAGGAACCAATGAATCTATCGATTTGGATAAGTTTGATCAATACTATCACCATCTGTTTTTATGGGATGATGAAGCGCAAAAAATTGCAGGTGCTTATCGTATGGGATTAGGAGGGGAGATTTATCCTAAATATGGTATTGAAGGTTTTTATTTGAATGAATTATTCCGTTTTGAACCGGAATTGTTTGAAACGATGCATCAGTCTATCGAAATGGGACGTGCTTTTATCATCAAAGAATACCAGCAAAAACCAATGCCTTTATTTCTGCTTTGGAAAGGAATTATTCATACCACTTTGCGTTTCCCGGAACACAAATACCTGATTGGAGGAGTAAGTATCAGTAATCAATTTTCTGAATTTTCTAAATCATTGATGATTGAATTCATGAAATCAAATTATTACGATCCGTATATTGCTCAATATATTCATCCTAAAAAAGCGTATAAGGTAAAATTGAAAGACGCAGACAAGGATTTTATCTTTAATGAAACGGAAGCCGATTTGAATAAGTTTGATAAGATTATTGACGAATTAGAGCCTGGAGCATTACGTTTACCGGTATTGATTAAAAAGTATATTAAACAAAATGCAAAGGTTGTAGCTTTTAATGTGGATCCTCTATTCAATAATGCTGTTGACGGTTTAATGTATATTAGAATTGCCGATATTCCTGAAAGTACTATGAAACCTGTTATGGAGGAGTTTCAGATGGAGCTTGAAAGAAAATTTAATGAAAAAGGAGAATAAATCTCTTTCTATTATAAAATTAAAGTCCCGATTTACCGGGACTTTTTTATGCTTAAAACCAAGGTTTTTTACCTAGTTGATAGGTTCTGTAAAACTCATCATCTGTTTTAGTTAAATAAATGATACCTTCTATAAAGCCTAATAAACCTGTGATGGCACCAAAGCTTATTAAACTTAGAAAAAGCCAAATAATCCCTTCTTTTGTATAGCCTAATAGGAATTTATGAATTCCTAAAGGACCAAATATCATAGCTAATAAACCAGCGGCCAGTCTTTTATTATCTTCTTCAAAAGGTTGTGGTTGATTCCAGTGTTCGTATTTTGAATTTTCCATAATCCCATAATTTAGTGATTATCAATACTTAAAATTAGGAAAATATATTGGAATATGAAAATTCAAAACGCTCAATAACAGCGTGTTTTGTTCTTATTTAGAATATAAAGCTTTGATTTTATCCACTATTGTTTGTGCTAATCTTTCATGACTTTCAAATGTCCAACCCGCCACATGTGGAGATAATAATACATTGTCGGCCTCTAATAAATATTGAAAAGCTTCTGGTGTATTTTTTTCCTGGAATAAGGTTTCAAACGAAAGCTTCTCATATTCTAAAACGTCCAGTCCGGCTCCTAAAATCTTCTTGGATTGCAGTGCTTTAACTAAATCGGCTGTAACGATGTTTTTTCCTCTTGAGGTGTTGAGTATCCAGAATGCTTTTGCAAAAGCATTAATAAAGTCCGAATTGACCATTTTATCGGTTTGCGGAGTCCATGGAAGGTGTAGACTTAAAACGTCTGTTTTTAGTTGTAATTCAGCTAAAGAAACCTGCCTGGCATTTGCATCACCAACATTTTCTTTAATGTCATAGCATAGTACTTCTACATCAAAACCTCTCAATTTTTTGGCAAACCATTTTCCCATGTTCCCATAACCAATGATTCCAACAGTTTTACCGTCTAATTCATGTCCGCGGTTGCTTTCTCTGTTCCAATGTCCTGCACGGATTTCTCTGTCGGCACGATTCATATTATTGAAAAGTGATAGTAGCATTCCTAGTGAATGTTCAGCTACAGCATTTCTGTTGCCTTCTGGAGCAGCAATTAATGCAATGTTTTTAGAGGTAGCATAATCACAATCGATGCTTTCTAAACCAGCTCCTACACGGGCGATAAACTGCAAATTCGTTGCTTTGTCTATAAAGTTTTTGTCTATTTTAAAACGACTACGAATTACAATTCCGTTATAATCCTGAATTTTAGATTCAATGATTTCTTTAGATGATTTAAAATCTTCATGGTTTTCAAAACCTGATTCCTGTAATTGACGCATTAAAACAGGGTGATTGCTATCGATATGAAGAATTTTGATGCTCATAATTGATTTGTGTATTGAGGCATCAAAAATAACAAAAAATTAGGGTTTTGAATCAAGGCAAAGGATACGATTATCGTTTGAGGTATAAATGAAAAATCATTTCTGAATTTTGATAAACTCAGAAATGATTTTCGGTTGAATTAATCAAACCTTAAAAGTAGTTTTTTTACATACGCTGTCTTTTGCGGATTCATGTTCAGTTTAGTATCTCACCATAGTTTCGTCTCCGAATAAAAATCGTGAAATTTTGTCGTAAATCATGTTGAATAACTTTTTCATAATAATGTTTGTTTAGTGTTATTTACATATTAAAACCATTAATTAGAAAAGTTAGGTGTAGACGGGGTTCATTTCCATAAAATTACAGCTATTTTTAGTTTTTTAAAAGCTAATCGAAAGGTTTTCGATAGGATGCTGTTTTTAACGATAAACTACATGATTATCAAATGTTTGCATTATTATTTTTACAAATACAAAGCTTTATGAAACGGTTTTTTTGTTAATTTTTGAAATTTGAAACAATGAAGCATTAAAAAAACTATATTTACATACTTTTTTACAAATGTAAATTTTACATTTAAAACAAAAATAAAGTTGTTTCAATATAAAATAAACCCATTTATGAAATTTTTGCGTTTAAGTATTTTATTCATTTTCATTGTTTTAGGGATGAAGGTGCATTCTCAAAAACTAAAAAAGAACCAATTTGATAACCCATTAGCATTACAACGTGCTGATCCTTTTGTGACTAAAACTCCGGATGGGACTTATTATTTTATTGCTACTGTTCCCGAATATGACCGAATTGAAATTCGTAGTTCTAAAACAATCAACGGAATTAAAAAAGCTGAGCCGGTAGTGGTTTGGCGTAAACATAGTTCAGGTTCTATGGGAAATCATATTTGGGCACCTGAATTGCATCGAATAGATGGCAAATGGTATATATATTTTGCTGCAGGCTCAGCCGAAGACAGGTGGAAAATACGTATTTATGCTTTGTCTAATCCTTCGGAAGATCCAACAAAAGGAGAATGGAAGGAAGAAGGGCAAATTGTAACTAAAAAGGATGTTTTTGCATTGGATGCTACCACTTTTGAATTAAAAGGGCAGCGTTATTTAGTTTGGGTAGACAGAGGTCCCGGAAATGTGGTGAATACCAGTTTGTATATCGCTAAAATGACGAGTCCTACTACGGTTGATGACAAACAAGTTGTAATAAGTCAGCCGGATTACGATTGGGAAATGCATACTTACAAAGTAAATGAAGGTCCTTCTATTTTGATTCGAAATGGAAAAGTGTTTATGACTTTTTCGGCTAGTGCAACGGATGCTACGTATTGTTTAGGTTTGCTTTGGGCCAATGTTGGTGCTGATTTGCTGGATCCTGCTTCTTGGCACAAATTGGATAAACCGGTTTTCTTTACCAACGAAAAATTTAAGCGTTATGGACCAGGTCATAACAGTTTTACGGTTAGCGAAGATGGTAAAACGGATATTATGATATATCACGCTCGTGATTATGAAAAAATCAAAGGGGACGCTTTATCTGACCCTAATCGTCATACACGTGCCAGAGTCTTGAAATGGACCAAAGACGGTATGCCTGATTTTGGACAGGATGTTGATGATAACGATATGGCTTTGAAAGCAAAGAAGAAATAATATGCCTTTTATGTATATTAGTAGTAAAAAAGGCTTCTCAATT
>JALRGZ010000270.1 GCA_023253295.1 Flavobacterium sp. | reverse complement strand
GACTTAGCCTTTCTGGCTTCTCAAAAAGCTATCGAAAATTCAGGAATTGATGCTGAGACGATTGACTATATCATTTTTGCTCACAACTTTGGTGATGTGAAATTTGGAAGTAATCAGTCGGATATGATTCCTAGTTTAGCTAGCCGTGTAAAAAACAAATTAGGAATTAAAAACCCTAAATGTGTTGCTTACGACCTTATTTTTGGTTGTCCGGGATGGGTTGAAGGTGTTTTACAAGCTAATGCTTTTATCAAATCAGGTATGGCAAAAAAATGCCTGGTAATTGGAGCCGAAACACTTTCCAGAGTAGTTGACGATCACGATCGTGACTCTATGATTTATTCCGATGGTGCCGGAGCAACAATAATAGAAGCTTCTGAAAACGAAACAGGAATGTTAGCTTACGAATCGGCTTCCTTCACCGAAGAAGAAGTTGACTTTTTATTCAACGGAAAATCGTATCATCCAGGCTTAGACCAAAACGTCAATTATATTAAAATGTATGGTCGAAAAATCTATGAATTCGCCTTAAGCAATGTTCCTCTTGCGATGAAAGAATGCTTAGATAAAAGTGGGATTTCAATAGATGAAGTTAAAAAAATCCTTATTCATCAGGCTAATGAAAAAATGGATGAAGCCATCGTTGACCGTTTTTACAAATTATACGACAAAGAAGCTCCTGCTAACATCATGCCTATGAGTATTCATGATTTAGGAAACAGTAGTGTGGCTACCGTACCTACTTTGTTTGACTTAATCTTAAATGGAAAAATAGAAAATCACGAAATCAATAAAGGGGATATTCTGATTTTTGCATCTGTTGGAGCAGGAATGAACATTAACGCTTTTGTTTATCGTTTTTAAATCACTTTAAATTCTAATAAAAATCCACAATTGAAATCAATTCGATTGTGGATTTTTCATTTATAACAAATACTTCTAAAATTTATCTAGATTTGATTTTAACCAACATCTTATCTACCCAAAAATGATAGGAATACACTAATTTCATTTTATAAATTATCATCAAATTCAACAGCAAAGAAAGTCCTGTTTTATAGATTAAATTGAAGTAATTATTTTCTAAAGTCGGCAAAAAGTAGCAAACCAACAGCACTATCAAAAACACCAATACCAATTTCAAATACGACGCATCAAAAGGAAAAAGTTGAAACTTTTGGTAAATAAAAATCAACTTCGAAAGATTAAAAAGCACCATAGCAATCAACGATGCAAAAGCTACACCTTCAATCCCCAAATTGAATACTGTAATGAAAATAATATTCAAAGAAATATTCAAAACAATCAACACAATAATAGCTATAAGATTGAATCGGTAATATTTAGAATAGGTAATAATTTCACCATTAAAACCCGTTCCCATATTAACCAAAACATTAAATCCTAAAATTAATATCACCGAAACCGACGCCATTAAGTTATCATGAGTAGGCAACAAAAGAAATAAATTTTCAATTCCTAAAAAAATACAGCTGTAAAGAAGTGCTCCAATAAAAAACAACAATTTCGAAATTTCCTTATACTTTACATTCAACTCCTCCATCGCATTATTTTTGATATAATTCGAAATGATTGGGGCATATAAAGTAAAAACTCCGGTTGCCGGAATAGCCAGTGCCGAAGCCAGGGTTACACCAATACTAAAGGAACCATTAGCTTCCATCGAGATGAATTTAGGAATCATAATCGCATCAATTCGAAACGCAAATACAGAGCCTAAACTTCCCGCAAAGGCAAACAAAGAGAAACGATACATTTCTTTTTTATCTATTTGCAAAAACAGCGATTTAAAATCAAATTTAAATTCGGGTTGGAAATAACAAAACAAATAAACAGCCACAAATAAGGCTATCAATCCATAGGAAATGATATAAAAAATTAGTGACTGCTCAGAAGAAATGTACTGATGTAAAACCAATATAAAAATTAGCGGCAAAGCAATTTTAGGAACGATATTATCAAAAAAAGCAGGAACTGAAATCTTTTGGATAATAGTGGCTTGCTTCTTAAACAAATCGATAAACGCCATAAAAAACCCCATCACAAATGCAAGATAGATATAATCCATTTTTTTAAAAATGGAAAGAAAAGAAAATCCACCCAGAGCTATCAAAACCAGAACACTCATAAAAAGAATGGACAAAACACTGTAATTAAACAATTGTTTTTCCTGATGATTATCCAGCTTGGGACCAAATTTTATCAAAACCTGAGAAACACCTAAAAGCATTATGGGAAATAAAATCTGTGCTAAAGATTCGATATACCTAAAAACACCAAGCATTTCTTTGTTTTTAGGATACACAAAAAGTGTAGAAAAAATTCCAATTAAAATCCCCACATAATTAATGAGGGTAAAGAAAAAAGCCTGACGATGATCTGCTTTATTTTTCATAGCGCTGTATATCCGTTCCGTTGATTCCTCTTTGAGAATTACTGCGAATGGTTTTTATGGTTTTCAAATCCGTCAACAGACCAAAATAATAAAAAAGCAGTTTGCAAAAAAGAGTAAATGATGTAGCTGCACCTTCGGTTTTAGCATGAAACTTTGGCAATCCAAGAACTGATTTCAAAGCTAACAATCCAGCCGAAACCAAGGAATGATTACAATCAATCATTTGATTCAAAACCAAATATTTCGATTGCAACGCAATTTTACCACTACTTAATTTTACAATTCTGTCATGGCAAATTGCCGATTTTTTTGCCACCGCAATTTTGAACTGATGGTACAATACTCTCGTACAAAAATTTCGATCCTCACCATAATGACTAAAAAGTGGTTCAAAATAACCTGTTTTTTGAAAACATTCTTTTGAAACTAACCAGGCAGCCGCATTGACAAAAGAGACAATTCGCACTGTATCTGAATCCTCTTCTTTTTTAAATCTGGAATAATAGGTTTTAAAACTACTATCTAGTGTTAGCTCATCAGGCGAAAGATGCAACGGACTTACAATTCCAAATTCAGGATTAGCAAAAAGAACTTCGGCCATTTCAGCTACCGTATTTTCATAAATCCATGTATCTTGATTTAATAAAAAAACGGCATCTGCTCCATTTTTAAGCGCATAATCAATTCCGATATTATTGGCTTTACCAAAACCTAAATTGACTTTACTTTCAATTAAATGAACGTTTTTATATTCTTGCAAAAGGGAAACCGATTGGTCAGTCGAAGCGTTGTCTACTACAATAATATCAACTGGATAACTGGATTGCAACAAAGAATCCATGTTCTTTTTTATCCAAGCTTGTCCATTATAGGTTACAACAACAACAGCAATTTTTTTTTCCAATCGAAAGTATATTTTTTAATCCCTGCAAAAATAATGATATTTGCACTAGACTTTGAAAAAAAATGAAATATTACCTAGTTATTCCGGCTCACAACGAAGAAGAATTCATTTCGTTGACCTTAGCGTCTTTAATCTCTCAAACCCTTTTACCCAAGAAAGTAGTTATTGTCAATGACAACTCGACGGACAGAACTGCTGAAATTGTTCAGGCTTTCGCCAAAGACAATCCCTTTATTTCATTGGTAGAAAAAAAATCCAGTGCCATTCATTTACCCGGAAGCAAAGTAATTCAAGCTTTTCAAGCCGGATTCGAAACTTTGGATGACGATTATGATGTTATTGTTAAACTGGATGCCGACTTAATTTTCCCAAACAACTATTTTGAAACCATCACCAAACATTTCCAATCAGATGATAAAATTGGAATGGTGGGTGGTTTTTGCTACATTGAAAAAAATGGCGAATGGGTTTTAGAAAACCTAACCGACAAAGATCATATTCGTGGTGCTCTAAAGGCGTATCGCAAGGAAACATTCCAACAAATCGGCGGTTTGAGACCTCAAATGGGTTGGGATACCGTTGATGAACTTTTATGCAAATTCTACAACTGGAAAGTAGTCACGGATGCATCTTTAAAAGTAAAACACCTAAAACCTACGGGAGCAAATTATAACAAAACAGCCCGATACAAACAAGGAGAAGCTTTTTATACTTTGGGCTACGGCTTCTGGATTACTGCAATTGCTTCGGCTAAATTGTCGATGATGAAAAAGAAACCTTTGTTATTTTTTGATTATATTCAGGGTTTTCTAAAAGCAAAATCAGAAAAAAAACCATTATTAGTCAATGAAGAACAGGCCAAATTCATTCGTCAATACCGTTTAAAAAAAATGAAAGAGAAGTTATTTCGCTAATTTGACATTTCGAAAAAGCTACTATTCATTACTCATAACTCACAACTTATAACTATTTTTGACCATATTCAAAAATTATGATGCTCATTAGATATTTATCGCAAGTAGGAAAATATTTCCTGATGCTCAAAGAAATTTTCAGCAAACAGACCAAATGGTCGATGATGCGTAACCTAATCTTTAAAGAAATCGACGATTTAATCATTGGTTCTCTTGGAATTGTTGCCTTCATCTCTTTCTTCGTAGGTGGGGTTGTTTCTATTCAAACCGCTTTAAACTTAACGAATCCTCTTATCCCAAAATACTTAATTGGATTTGCCACACGTCAATCAGTAATTTTGGAATTTGCCCCAACATTTATTTCGGTAATTATGGCTGGAAAAATGGGATCTTTTATCACATCCAGTATAGGAACCATGCGTGTTACCGAACAAATTGACGCCTTAGAAGTGATGGGTGTTAACTCTTTAAATTATTTGGTTTTCCCTAAAATTATTGCTTTGCTTTTATATCCTTTCGTTATTGGGATCAGTATGTTTTTAGGCATTTTAGGAGGATGGATTGCTGGTGTATACGGTGGTTTTACAACAAGTACTGATTTTGTTACCGGAGCTCAAATGCAATTTATTCCGTTTCACATTACCTACGCTTTTATCAAAACATTCATTTTTGCGATGCTACTAGCAACTATTCCTTCCTTTCACGGTTACTACATGAAAGGAGGAGCACTTGAAGTAGGAAAAGCCAGTACAACATCCTTTGTATGGACCTCGGTTTCCATCATTCTTTTCAATTATATATTAACACAGTTATTATTAGGATCATGATAGAAGTTAAAGACGTTGAAAAATCATTTGGAGAGAGTAAAATCCTGAAAGGAATCACTACGACTTTCGAAACAGGAAAAACCAACTTAATTATCGGTCAAAGTGGTTCGGGAAAGACTGTGTTATTAAAAAGTTTACTTGGAATTCACCATCCCGAAGTAGGAACCATTTCCTTTGATGGCCGAATTTACTCTAGCCTTGAACCTGAAGAGAAAAGGGATTTACGTACCGAAATTGGAATGGTATTCCAAGGGAGTGCTCTTTTTGATTCCATGACTGTTGCAGAAAATGTGGCATTTCCATTGCAAATGTTCTCTAACAAAAATAAAACGGAAATTAACGACCGAGTAGATTTCGTTCTAAAAAGGGTAAATCTGATTGATGCTCACAACAAATTACCTTCTGAAATTTCGGGAGGAATGCAAAAACGTGTAGCTATTGCCCGCGCTATTGTAAACAATCCAAAGTATTTATTTTGTGACGAACCTAACTCAGGATTAGACCCAAATACGTCTATTTTGATTGATAACCTCATCAAAGAAATTACCGAAGAATACAACATCACAACGGTTATCAACACCCATGATATGAA
>JALRGZ010000182.1 GCA_023253295.1 Flavobacterium sp. | reverse complement strand
TATTTTTATCTTAATACAAAATAAGTAAGTAAGAATAAATTCAAAAAACTAGGAAAAATGCCTAAAATGAAAACAAAATCTAGCGCTAAGAAACGTTTTAAAGTTACTGGCTCTGGAAAGATTAAAAGAAAGCATGCTTTTAAAAGTCACATCTTGACTAAAAAATCTAAGAAACGTAAATTAGCTTTGACACACTCAGCGCTAGTTCACTCTACAGATATGAAAAGTATCAAACAACAATTAAGAATTATCTAATCGACAAACGTCTTTAGATAAATTTCTTTAGGTTAAAACAATTTAATAACCTTGGAGTATGGCCAATAAGTACCCTTGATTAAATTCGGGTCGCCTGCTACAAAAATAAAAGTAAAAATTATGCCAAGATCGGTAAATTCAGTTGCTAAAAGAGCAAGAAGAAAAAAAATAATGAAACAAGCCAAAGGTTTCTTTGGTCGTCGTAAAAACGTTTGGACAGTTGCTAAAAACGCGGTAGAAAAAGCTATGCTTTATGCTTATCGTGACAGAAAGCAAAACAAAAGAAACTTCCGTTCATTATGGATTCAACGTATTAACGCTGGAGCTAGATTAGAAGGGATGTCTTATTCTCAATTCATGGGGAAAGTAAAAGCTAACGGAATCGAATTGAACAGAAAAGTTCTTGCTGATTTAGCTATGAACCACCCAGAAGCTTTCAAAGCTGTACTTAACAAAGTAAAATAAACGTTTTATCAACTCAATTTAAGACTACTTACTTATATAGAAAACCTCATCCGCCTAGGCGTGATGAGGTTTTTTTATTTACACTAAATTTAATTCAAATTACACCCTACTATTTTCAATATAAACCACCCTACATTTTAATGAAAATAGTATTTTAGTACTAGATTTCCTTACTATGAATTACCAAAAGTATCCCCAAAAAATTAAATATTTTATTTATCTTATAATTACTCTCTCCCTTAACGCTTGTGTGCAAAAGAAAGAGCCTATTGAAGAATTGAAAGATAAAAAACAAGTTAACAGATACTACCAACTTGCCAATGACTATTATGACAACAATAGATACGATAGCGCTTTTTATTATGCCAATAAAATAAGATTAGAAATAGATCCTTCAAAAGAGTTAGAAAAATATGCTACAAATATGTATATTATTGTAGCTTCTCAAAGAACGAGAGGAGATTTTACAGCAGTTGAAAATTCAATTGTAGAAGCACTTACGATAATAGAAAAAACAAATAATAATAAAGAAAAACGAAAATTCTACAGCCTCCTAGCATACAATCATATGTATCAGAAAAATTATAATGAAGCTAGATTTTACTACAAAAAAGCAGCTACATACTATGTTGACAAAAGAAGAAAACTATTAAGCGTGATAAATATTGGACATACTTACAAAGAAGAAAAACAATACAAGAAAGCTCTTAACATTTTACTTCCTTTGTTAAAAGACCAAACAATTCAAAATCATACATATTATAAAGCAGGAATTTTAAATGATATTGGCTATTGCTATTTTAAACTCGGAAACACAAACGCATTGAGCTATCTCAAAAAATCATCAAAATTATTTTCAAACATGGATTCTACAGCAGACAATAACTATGATATAACAGCTAATTATTATTATCTACACGAATATTATTTAGAAAAGGACAAAAAAACAGCTTTACATTATGCCAAATTATTATATCAAAAAACTACTGAATACAATAATCCCGATGATCGCTTAATAGCGTTAAGTCTATTAATCAAAAACATCGAAGGAAATGAATCTAAAAAATATGCATTAAAATACATTTCATTGAATGACAGTATTACTGAAATCAGACAAAAAGCTAAGAATTACTTTGCCAAACTTAAATATGACTCTAAAAAAGAAAAAGAAGAAAACCTTAAACTAAAAGCGGATAGAGAATTACAAGCTGAGCAGGAAAGAAACAAAAACATCATTATAGCATGTATTATCTTAATCCTACTAATAATTGCAGCATTCATCTATTATTACCTTATACAAAAAAGTAAAAAGGATAAACTACAAACTGCCTACAATACTGAAACAAGGATTGCAAAAAAACTGCACGATGAATTGGCTAATGAAATCTATCAGACAATTAATTTTGCTGAAACACAAGATTTATCCTTACCCAATGTATCAGAAAAACTGTTAGAGAACTTAGATAACATATATACAGCAACCAGAAATATATCAAGAGAAAACAACTATATAGAAACAGAACATCTATTTTCTGAAAACTTAAAAGAAATGGTCGCTACCTTTAATAGTAAAACCACAAATATTATAATCAATGGTCTAGAGGAACTTGATTGGACAAGTGTATCTAAATTAAAAAAAATTACCATTTATAGAGTAATTCAGGAACTTTTAGTAAACATGAAAAAACATAGTAAAAGCACACTTGTTCTTATTTCCTTTAAAAAGAAAGAAAACAAATTACACGTTAATTATTACGATAATGGTATAGGAATAGATTTTGAAAAAATCACGAGAAAAAGTGGTCTTCAAAACATTGAAAATAGAATAACCTCTTTAAATGGCACTATTACTTTTGAAAAAAATCAAAACAAAGGAGTTAAAACTAACATAATTATCCCATCATAATATAAATTACCTATGTTTCAAAAAGTATTAATTGTAGAAGATCTTGATTCTATCATAGAAACTATAAAAACGACATTAGAGAAATTATCAATTCCTCTAATTGAACATGTAAAATATTGTGATGATGCTCTTATAAAAATCAAAAAAGCCCAAATAGATAACGAACCTTTTGAATTATTAATAAGCGATCTTTCCTTTAAAGAAGATTATAGAGAAAATAAAATTAAAGATGGTGAAGAACTTATTAAAGCTGCAAAAAAAATTCAGCCTGAAATAAAAACCATAGTATTTTCTATTGAAGATAAATCTTTTAAAATAAATTCACTGTTTGACAACTTAGCAATCGATGCTTATGTTGTAAAAGGACGTAATAGCATAAAAGATTTAAAAAAAGCAATACTGGATATTCAAAAAAACAAAACAAGAATACTGTTACCTGAAACAACCGGCAGCTCTATGAATAAAAATACTATAATGGAAATAGAGCCTTATGACATAGAATTATTAAAACTACTAGCTAATGGATTACTTATAAATGAAATCACAAGCGAATTCAAAAAATCAGATATACATCCTAACAGTAATAGTAGTATTGAAAAGCGAATTAACAAACTTAAAACATATTTCAAAGCTAATAATAACGTGCATCTAATAGCTATTACTAAAGATCTAGGGGTAATCTAAACAAAACACTTAAATAACAACGAAACTGTTCTCCTAAAAAAGAAGCTTTTACGGTTTTCCGTAAAAAATTTCTCTTTATTCGTCCTAAATTTGAGATTTAATCTCAAAGATTCAAAGAAAGGCAATAAAGAAACAAATCATGAAAACCTTAAATAATTATATTACCTTAGTTTTTATTGGAGCATTAATCTCTTCAACCTCTTGTAAAAAAGAGGAAATTAATTTAAAAAAAATAAAAACTACTTCAACAAATGATTTAAAAAAAAACACATCAAAACAAATTACGTCAACAGCCTCAGAAGAACTATACCATTATTCAGAAACCAAAAATAAAAAATACGATTATCAAATTACTGGTAAGGACGAAAACGGTAAAATGTAAAAGGCGTTATCAATCTAGAAACAGAAATTGGAATCGGAGTAGTAAAAAAAGAAGATGATACTAAAGAAATTGAAATTATAAGTGAACATATCAGTTCTAACAGAATAATTGCAACAGACATGAATGGATTTCAATACAGACTAAAACTCGATTATGAATAACCCAGTCAATCCATTAGGTTTTTTGTTTCTTCTTTCTAGCAGCTGGAAACAAAACATTGTTCAAAATCAATCGATATCCTGGAGAATTGGGATGTAAATCTAAAACAGTTGGCGGATCACCTACCTTGTGTTGATAATCTTCAGGATCATGACCTCCATAGAAACTAAACATTCCTTTTCCTTTTTGACCATGAATATACCTCGCTTCTCCATTTAATTCACATGACCCTAGTATCAAAACATTAGACTTGACTAATTTTGAATCAAAAGCAGTGGTTTGTCCCATAAAACCTTTAATAAGCTGCGTATGATTTTGACAAAGCATACTTGGAATTGGATCCCATTTAGCCGAAAACTCCATAAGAGTAAAATAATCTTTCTGCATAGGAACCATTCTTTTCTCTGTCATATCTATATCCGAAAACTCATACCACTCAGGTCTTCGTTCCAAAACAAAATCTTTAAAAGCAAAAGAATTAGAATAATTAAGACGAGATTGATAATTAGCTTCACTTGGATCTCCATCAAACATAGATTCACAAATATCAACCCCTTCAGCGGCTAAAGCGATATCAAAACTATCTGTGGCAGAACACATGGCAAACATAAAGCCGCCACCAATAACAAAATCTCTAATTTTTTTAGCTACAGCTCCTTTTTCTTCTGAAACTTTTGAGTAACCAAGTTTCTGCGCTAATGCTTCAGCATCTTTTTTTTGTTCAATATACCAAGGTGCATTGCGATAGGAACCATAAAATTTACCATATTGTCCCGTAAAATCTTCATGATGCAAGTGTAACCAATCATAAAGAACTAATTGATCACTTAAAACTTCTTCATCATAAATGGAAGTAAAAGGAATTTCGGCATAAGTTAAAACTAAAGTAACCGCATCATCCCAAGGTTGTTTTCCTTTAGGGGTATAAACAGCTATTTTAGGGGCTTTTTCTAAAATTACATTCTCCATATTTTGAGATGGACTCGCAATTTCGTCTAAAATAGATTGTTGTTCGGAATCCGAAATAACTTCGAAACTAACACCTCTAATCTGACATTCTTTGCGAATTTCATTCGCATCGGGTAATAAAAAAGAACCGCCACGGTAATTCAGTAACCAGCTTGCTTTGTATTTTTTATCTAAACACCAATAAGTAATCCCATACGCTTTTAGGTGATTTTGCTGTGAATTTTCATCCATTGGCAACAAAATAAAAGAAGCCTTAACTGAATAAGAAAACAAAATAATAATTAATACAGCTATTTTTCTAAAAACCATTGGAGTGTTTTATTTCAAATATAGCATTTTATATTAAAATGGCATATCATCGTCATCATCATCATTCAAATTGCTTCCAAAAGCCTCATGAGGTGAGGGTAAATTTTTGGTAATAAAACTATTGTCGTCCTGATTCATTGAAGAAGGTAAATCATCATCAAATCCACTACTATAATCATCTAAGTTATCAAACTTACCTAAATGGCCTAAGAATTTTAAACGAACGTTTTCAATTCCACCATTACGGTGTTTGGCAATCATAATTTCAGCCTGACCTGTAGTTGGAGCAGCTTCATCATCATCCCATTCCTCAATTTTATAGTATTCCGGACGATACAGGAACGATACAATATCAGCATCCTGCTCAATCGCTCCAGATTCACGTAAGTCAGAAAGCAAAGGTCGTTTACTAGATCCACGTGTTTCTACGGCACGCGACAACTGAGAAAGAGCAATAACAGGAACATTTAATTCTTTTGCTAAAGCCTTTAAATTTCGAGATATAGTAGAAATTTCCTGCTCACGGTTTCCACCTCCTTTTTGATTTCCACCAGCAGTCATCAGCTGCAAATAATCGATAATAATAATCTTAATTCCATGTTGAGAAGCCAAACGTCTGGCTTTTGCTCTTAAATCGAAAATAGAAAGCGAAGGAGTATCATCAATAAACAATGGTGCTTTTTCTAAATCTTTAACCTTTGTACTTAACATGGTCCACTCATGCGGTTCCAGTTTACCAGTACGTAATTTTTCTGAAGACAAGCCTGTTTCAGAAGAAATCAAACGAGTAATTAACTGTACAGAAGCCATCTCAAGCGAAAATATAGCTACACCATGTCCATAATCGATAGCCATATTTCGTGCCATTGATAATACGAAGGCTGTTTTTCCCATCGCAGGTCGGGCAGCAATAATAATCAAGTCACTAGGTTGCCATCCAGAGGTTAATTTATCTAAATTAGTAAATCCGGTTTCAACACCACTTAATCCTTCTTTTTTACTAATCTCTTCAATTTTCTTTTTTGCTTGTAAAACTAAACTTTGAGCCGTTTCCGAACTACGTTTAATATTACCTTGGGTTACTTCATAAAGTTTTGATTCGGCTTTATCTAACAAATCAAATACATCGGTAGTTTCATCGTAAGAATCCTCGATAATTTCGTTTGAAATTCGAATCAAACTACGCTGGATAAATTTCTGAAGAATGATTCTGGAGTGAAATTCAATATGTGCGGAAGAGGATATCTTTTGCGTAAGCTGAATTAAATAAAAATCACCTCCTGCTAAATCTAATTTCCCATTCTTTTTCAATTGAGCAGAAACAGTCAATAAATCGATTGGCTGTGTCTCTGTAAACAACTGAACGATAGCTTCAAAAATATGTCGATGCGATTCTTTATAGAATGCATCAGGCTGTAGAATGTCAATTACATCATCTACCCCTTTTTTATCAATCATCATCGCACCTAAAACAGCCTCCTCTAAATCAACTGCTTGAGGGGGAAGTTTACCTTTTTCCAGGTTTATAATTGTAGATTTATCAACCTTAACCGGTTTAACACTCTTGAAATTTTCCATAGCACGAAAGTAACACAATTTTTAAAAAAAACGGATTTTAGTTATAACTAGAATATGTTTATAACTATAGTTTTTTTGTTTATAACCCAAAAAAAATCCGAAACTTTTAGGCTTCGGATTCTATATTCTTAAAATCAAGTTCGTTATTCTTTAAACTCACCCATTTTAGTGTATTTATCCATTCTCTGAGCAATTAAATCAGCTGTTGATAAATCTTTTAATTCATTGTATCCTTTTAAGATATATTCTTCTACTGTTTTAAAAGTAGTTTCTCTGTCATAATGAGCTCCTCCTAGAGGTTCTGGAATAACATCATCAACCAATTCTTGTTTTTTCATATCAGAAGAAGTCAATTTCAATGCGTCAGCGGCTTTCTCTTTGTATTCCCAGCTTTTCCATAAAATAGACGAACAAGACTCAGGAGAAATAACAGAATACCAAGTGTTCTCTAACATATAAACACGATCTCCTACTCCAATTCCTAAAGCTCCACCTGAAGCTCCTTCCCCTACAATAATAGAGATAATTGGCACTTTAAGTAAAACCATTTCGTAGATATTTCTAGCGATAGCCTCACCTTGTCCACGCTCTTCCGCTTCTAAACCTGGATATGCTCCAGGAGTATCAATTAAAGTTACAACTGGAATTCCAAATTTCTCAGCCATTTTCATTAATCGTAAAGCTTTACGATATCCTTCAGGATTTGCCATCCCAAAATTTCTATATTGACGTGTTTTAGTATTGTATCCTTTTTGTTGACCAATAATCATGAAAGACTGACCTCCAATTTTACCTAAACCACCCACCATGGCTTTATCATCCTTGAAATTTCTATCACCGTGTAGTTCTAAAAATGTATCCCCACAAAGTCCTTTAATATGATCCAAAGTATAAGGACGACTTGGATGTCTTGATAATTGTACACGTTGCCATGCAGTAAGATTTTCATAGATCTTCTTTTTAGTCTCAATCAATTTTTCATTGATTTGATCACATGTAGTAGTTACATCAACATCTGATTCCTGTCCAATAATTTGACATTTTTCTAACTGATCTTCTAGTTCTTTTATTGGAAGCTCAAAATCTAAATCACGAATGTATTGGTCTTGAATAAGGGTTTGGAAATCTATTACTTCATTGACTACTGTAATCTTGTAAGTCGTGTTTGACTTACCATCGGTTACCACCTCATCAAGGATAAGATTACCCTTGTAGATTTCAGTTCCGTTCTGCAACACTTGGCATTCAATACTATTCTTAAAACCTCGTGTATTACTTGCATTTATATTGTATGCTGCATTGAAGAACTTATCATTGGTTTGTGATGATGGCAAGTCAAACTGTTGCGATGCTACACCGAATACATTTCCAATAGATGTGTTTTCTACTGCTGAAAGGTCAACACGGAATGAAATATCCGTTAGTGTATCTAAATCGTATCTTACACCATTATGGGTGCATCTTAAAATCAAACCATTCATAGTTTACCTACTTCTTCTATTGTTAGACAACTTATATTGGATAGATAGGGTATAAAGTTTCTGGCTTCGTGGGTTAGTTTTGTAAACAAACTGACTATTGGTAATAACCACAGGCAAGAACTCACCACCTTCTTGAATAAACACATCAGGACTCTCTACGAGTTCTCTTAGCCAATCGGCCTGTGCTTGAGTTAAATAATCACTCTCTGCAGTTCTTGTTTCTTCGTATGAGATAGAATATACCTTACTACCTCTTCGTGACTTATCATAAGTTACACCATTGGTAGTAGTAGAATAGTTCACGAAAGATTTATCGTAGGTTTCTCTTGTAATGTTGTCTTGTTTAGTATCAGCGTATTGGAATGTATGATAGTCAATACCACCAAGTTCGTTTAGGAATGCAAAGCGAGTGCCTGAATATCCACATTCACCTTCTTGTTTGGTAAACCACTTTTCAGCGTATATTGCTCCACCATCTTCAACGCCAGGCGACTCCTGACCCATCAGTTGTATTCTATAAGAGTCCCAACTTGCATTGAGGGTATTTCCTTGGTCTGCAAAGTTTTGAGGGCCAGCTGCAACGTGAATAAGTCTTTGACCATCCGTTACTGAACCATAGACATCGTTGTAGTATTGAGTAGATAATAATCTTGGCCCTCCGTTGATAGAACCACTCTTTAGGTTAAACCAACCAAAGTTTTGTATATTACTTCCAGCTGCATTGTATACACTTACTTGGATATAGTAAATGTCTTGTGCATTGAACTCTTCACCAAAGAAGTTTGCATTTAGGATTGGTAGGGTTTGGTATTCATCATCTCTAATACTTTGTGTAAGAGGTGAGTTGGAAAGGGCATGTTGTAATGTATAGTTTCCTGCACCACCTGCTGGTGTAAACGATGATGTATAAAATGATGAGGATGCAAAGTTCCAATCACCACTATTTGGTTCAACAACTCCGCTAAGGACATATACTTGCGAACCTGATGTTCCACCATACAAAGATACTGATGAGGTCGTAGAAGTTCCGTATTCCTCATAGAAGACACTTGATAAGGTCTTACCACTCAATGATGAAGTTTGCACATAAGGTGTCTTGAACGGAGTGTCCATAGATACGAAATCTCTTGCAACTTGTCCCATATCAAATACACCCTTATTGCTTGGGTTGGGTTGTTGGCGGAACTTGTAAGTATCCACACCATCACTTACTTCCATTACATATTGGAACTGTGGGCTGGATGAACTATCCGAAGTAACTACAAATAATAAATCAGCGTTTGCCTGATTTGGAGATGTTGGTTCTTGTCTGATTGTTAGTGCCATATTATCTAACCTCTATTTTACTTTCTTTCCCTACAAGGGAGATTGTTGCTTCAATATCTTTTTGTCCAGCTTCCTCAAACTTACTCTCCATCCATCGTATCCCTTCTTCTAACGAAGGTTGAATGAAGTTCCTTGGTGCAATACCATTTTTAGCGATTGAGTTCCGTAGAGCATAAACATTAAATCCTTTTACTCTAGCCCAAGTTCTCAATGGGTCAATAGGAGGGCCTACTCTAAACTGAAATGGAGTAGTTCCAACAGTCTTTGCCGTTCCATTCACACCCTTATCCAAGAACTCCCCTCTCTCTAACATTTCAATAGTAAGAGTCATACTATCGTTATCAGAGGTCACATTGGATTGGATTGACCTTGCTAACTCACCTTGGAAGATTGCACCTTTTTCTTGAAGGGCATTTACCATCAAGAGAACTATTCGGTCTCCTCCATCTTGTAGGACTTGTTCTATGTTAGGAAAGTTGCTCATTATGGAATATTACAATATGAGATGCCTTTAGCCGATGTAACAATACTGATAGTTGCTACCCAACCACTCAATCTATTTTGGAATGCTTCGTTTACAGGGATAATGGTAGCCATTGTAATATCTAACTCTTGCTGATAAGACCCATCATAGAAGAATGAGTATAAGTCGTATAGAGCTTGTTCAGTATTAGAGAGAACTCCTCTACCATCTTCATCACTCAACTTTGGTTGGTCTAATACATACAACTCAAAGGTAAGTTCTCTACTACGACCATCCGTGCCAGTAACCAAGCCAGGCGAGGTCACAGGTCGTAAGAACGCCATAGGTAATGGTGAGTTGATTGTTGAGTCAATATTGTCTAATGTTCCAAATCTAAAATACTTCAAGTATTTGTGGTCTGAAACTGCTGTCTCAAATAGGTCTACTATTTCTTTGTAGTTTATCATCTTATTCCTCTTTGCATTTCTTGCATTCTTCTTTCTCGGTCTTCTTCGTTACGAATATCAATCTCCATCGCCATATAGTTAAACAAGAATATAATATTCAAGTCTAATAAGGATTGCTTTCCTGTGATATGGAGGACTTGCGGACTGATGTTTCGTAGTATGTAGAGCCATCCAAAGTGTTCAGCGATTGAAGGGCCTGTTCTATTGCTTTGGTCATCTCCTTCTTCTCCTTCTGGCTCATATTTGGGGAAGATTGAACTAAATCTTTTTGTAACATCATTCCGAAGCCCAAAAAAAAAGTGAGTGCCCCTAACGCTACTCCTAATGGAAGGTCTTGGAAGATGTCTGCTCTCCAATCTCTTTTTTCCGTATCGTAGTCCTCAATGGTGTAATACTTAAACATATTCTCTTGTTTACCAATCAAGGTC
>JALRGZ010000215.1 GCA_023253295.1 Flavobacterium sp. | reverse complement strand
TTTTTTTGAGAAAAAAGAGACAAGAGAAAAGAAGTAAGAAATATCTATTTTCTTTTTTCTTGATTCTATCTTTTGTTAGCTATAAATTTCGCTTCCCTGTTCAACAAATTCCTCTGATTTCTCCTGCATTCCTTTTTTAGCTTCTTCCACATCACGGATTTCCTGTGATATTTTCATGGAGCAGAATTTAGGGCCACACATCGAACAGAAATGTGCTACTTTAGCACCATCAGCAGGTAAGGTTTCATCGTGAAATTCTCTTGCTGTATCAGGATCTAATGATAAGTTGAACTGGTCTTCCCAACGGAATTCAAAACGGGCTTTGCTCAAGGCATTGTCACGGTATTGCGCACCCGGATGCCCTTTGGCTAAATCGGCAGCATGAGCCGCAATTTTATAGGTGATTACACCATCTTTTACGTCTTTTTTGTTAGGCAATCCAAGGTGTTCTTTTGGGGTTACATAGCACAACATCGCACAGCCGTACCAACCAATCATCGCAGCTCCAATAGCTGAAGTGATGTGGTCATAACCCGGAGCAATATCAGTGGTTAATGGACCTAAGGTGTAAAATGGAGCTTCCGAACAATGTTCTAATTGTTTGTCCATGTTTTCTTTAATCATGTGCATCGGTACGTGTCCTGGTCCTTCGATAAATACCTGAACATCGTGTTTCCAGGCGATTTTTGTCAATTCGCCCAGCGTTTCTAATTCGGCAAATTGAGCGGCATCATTTGCATCGGCAATAGAACCCGGACGCAAACCATCTCCCAGAGAGAAAGCCACATCGTATTGTTTCATGATTTCGCAGATTTCTTCAAAATGGGTATACAGGAAGTTTTCTTTGTGGTGAAACAAACACCATTTGGCCATAATCGAACCTCCGCGGGAAACAATTCCCGTTACACGATTAGCGGTTAAATGAATGTATCTTAACAATACACCGGCGTGAATCGTGAAATAAGAAACGCCTTGTTCTGCCTGTTCAATCAAAGTATCTCTGAAAATTTCCCAAGTCAGGTTTTCGGCAATTCCGTTTACTTTTTCCAAAGCCTGATAAATAGGCACTGTGCCAATTGGCACTGGTGAATTTCGAATAATCCATTCTCTGGTTTCGTGAATGTTTTTTCCGGTAGATAAATCCATAATCGTATCAGCTCCCCAGCGGCAAGCCCAAACCGCTTTTTCTACTTCTTCTTCGATGGAGGAAGTTACCGCACTGTTTCCAATATTAGCATTGATTTTTACTAAGAAATTACGTCCTACAATCATCGGTTCACTTTCAGGGTGGTTGATGTTGTTTGGAATAATAGCGCGACCTGCTGCCACTTCAGAGCGAACAAATTCAGGAGTGATTTTGTTCTTTGGCGTATTGGCACCAAAACTGAGACCTGAATGTTGGCATTTCATTGCTGGAGTCGCATTTTCTAATTGTTCGATACGTTGGTTTTCACGAATGGCAATGTATTCCATTTCAGGAGTAATAATTCCCTGTTTGGCATAATACAATTGGGTAACATTCGCTCCTTTTTTGGCACGCATCGGTTTGTGTAAATATTCGAAACGCAAATGATTTAATTTTTCATCAGCTAAGCGTTCTTTTCCGTAATCAGATGTGATTTCTGTTAATTCTTCTACATCATTACGGTCTAAAATCCATTGTTCACGAAGGCGTGGTAATCCTTTACGAACGTCGATTTCAATATTAGGATCAGTGTAAGGACCTGAAGTATCATAAACAGTCACCGATGGATTGTGTTCCACTCCGCCTTTAGCTAATTTAGTGTCTGATAATTTGATTTCGCGCATGGCTACTTTTATCGGGTGAATTTCTCCATCGATATAGACTTTGGTCGAATTAGGGAAAGGAATTCGGGATATTTTTTCTTCGTTGTTCATTTGTTTGAAGTTAGGAGTTGTGGGTTATGTGTTATGCGTTTTTGCATAACGATATATTTTTATTGTAAGATTATATTGTTTTGAGTAACTGATGACTGTAATCTGTAATCTGCAAACTGATTCTATCCGCCCTGAGTGGCAGAAATGATAAGGATATCGTCGGTTTCGGATAGGAGGTGATTGTTCCAATTGGATTTTGGAATCACATTGTTATTTACGGCTACAGCGATGCCGTTTTGTTTTTGCGGAATTTCAATATCGAGCAAGGCTTGAATGCTTAACGCATCTGATTGAAATTGTTTGGTTTTATTGTTGATTTTTAGTTCCATTCTCGTATTTTTTTAAATGAAAAAATACTTTAGGAATGGCTACAAATTGCCCAAAAATGGGACTATGGAAGTCATCTTACTTTTCCCTACGCTAGTATGAACTAGATCAGGTTCAGAGGGTAAAATCTCAGCCTGCAATTGCAGACACCCCTAAAGTGTGCGACAAATGTAACTAAAAAGTTAGAAGTTAGAAGTTAAAAGTTAGAAGTTTAACAATTTTGTACTCAATACTTCAAAACTGAACACTGCTTACTGGTTCCTTGTCCAGCAATTCTCAATGTGGTCATTCACCATTCCGGTGGCCTGCATGTGAGCATAGACCACGGTAGAGCCAACGAATTTAAACCCATGTTTTTTTAAATCTTTGCTGATGACATCCGAAAGTGGGGTAGTAGCCGGAACTTCTTTGAGTGTTTTGGGATTGTTGTCAATGGGTTTGCCATCGGTAAATCCCCAGATGTATTTGGAAAAACTGCCAAATTCCTCCTGAACTTTCATAAAGGCGATGGCATTGGAAACAGTCGCACGAATTTTTAACTGGTTGCGAATAATTCCCGGATTGGCCATTAATTCCAAAATTTTTTCTTCCGGATATTCGGCTATTTTTTGATAATCAAATTGGTCAAAAGCTTCACGGAAACTTTCTCTTTTTGCCAAAACCGTGTACCAACTTAAGCCTGCCTGAAAGGTTTCCAGAATTAAAAATTCAAATAAAGTAGGGTCATCATAAACGGGAGTTCCCCATTCTTCATCGTGGTATTTACGGTATAAATCGTCTTTTTCGCACCAGGCGCAACGTGTTTTCATTTTTTGTTTTAAAGATAAAAAAAA
>JALRGZ010000105.1 GCA_023253295.1 Flavobacterium sp. | reverse complement strand
AGACGTTCATAAAAAATACATTCAAAAAAGTGCTTCAGATAGAGCTCAGGTAAACATTGGTAGATATGCTGTTTTTGCTTCTATGGTTCTTGCAGTATTGTTTACATGGAATGATGTTTTAGGAATTGGAGGAGTTGGAGGATTTACCTATATCCAAAAGTATACAGGATTTATTAGTCCTGGAGTATTTGCTATGTTCTTCTTAGGGATGTTCTGGAAGCGCACAACAGGAACTGCAGCTATTGTGGGAGTATTAGCAGGATTCTTGTTATCTGTTTTATTCAACGAGTATGCTCCAGCATTGTTTGGAAATGAAACGTTCTTATACACTGCTTGGCCAAATGGAAAAGGTGGATTTGAAATTCCATTCCACATTTGTATGGGATTATCATTTATGTTTACTATGTTTTTAATGGTTGCAGTGAGTTTCGCAGGACCAAAAGTGAACCCTAAAGCTTTTGAATTGGATACTGAAATGTTCAAGGTAAAACCACAAACTACAGTATTAATCATCATTACTTTATTAATTATCGCAGCTTTATACGTGAAGTTCTGGTAGGATTACAATAATAGTTTTAAATGTAAAAATGTGGAGTTGAATTCGTTTGACTTCACATTTTTTTTATCACATAGGTTACAATGCCCCAAATGATGAGTTGGTTTTCTTCAGTGACTTTTATGGGAGTGTAATTGCTGTTTTCGGGCATTAGGTAGAGACAGTCTTTTTCTAATTTAATTCGTTTTACTGTAAATTCTCCATCGATAAAACAAACAGCAATCTTGTTGTCTTGCGGTTCAATGCTTCGGTCTACAATCAATACATCTTTGTCGTTGATACCGGCATCAATCATCGAATTGCCTTTTACCTTAATATAAAAGGTAGCCAAAGGATTTTCGCTTAATTCCTTATTTAAATCGATATTGTTTTCGGTAAAATCAGCTGCAGGCGAGGGGAATCCTGCGGAAACACCATCAGGAATAAAAGGAATTCGCAGTTCGCTTTCGTAATCGGGTTTAAAAAAGCGGAGTTTTTGATCTTTTTTCATTCGCATCGTATTTCAAGAATATCTTTAAAATTAGTAGTGTATTTAGGCGATAAATGCCTTTGATTCATATCCCAAGTAAGATTTAAGTTTTGGCTTGCCAGTTTTATTTTGGTATCCCCTAGTTTTGAATTCAACTGATCCATGACTTTCATCAAAGCCAGATGTTTTGGATTTTCTTCTTCAAATAATTGAAACTGTTTTTGGTTTTCACCAATGAGTTCCGAGACAATAACACCTGCTTTTTTAAATTTCAAATGTTCGTTGCCTTTGTGTAATTGTTTGAATAATTCAACTGCTGTATTGGCAATGGTCAAAGTTGAATTGGTCGCAAAAGGCAAAGTTATTGCTTTGTTGAAATAGTATTGTGTGTTTTTGTTACTGTGTTTGTCAATAACAAGCATCACAATAATGGTGTGACAACAGGATTGTTGTTTGCGTAATTTTTCGGCACAAACCGAAGCAAAGGTCGTGATACGTTCCCGTAGTAAATCATATTCTGCTATTTGTTTGGGAAAACTTCGGGTTATGGAAATGCTTTTCTTTTGTTCTACAATTGGTTCTAGTTCTAAAACGGCTTTACCTTCCAGTTCTGCTTTTAAGCGAAGTCCCACTACTCCCATTTCTCTCTTTATCCAGGCTTCGTGTTGCGGCTGAATAAAGTCAAAAGCCGTGTTGATGTTTCGTATTTTAGCTTTCTTAGTAGTTCGGTATCCAATGCCCCAAACATCTTCAATTTTAGTCCATTTTAAGGCTTTGATGCGTCTTTCTTCCGAGTCAATTACATAAGCACCTAGTGTGCGGTCTTTGAATTTCTTAGCAATTTTATTGGCTACTTTTGATAAGGCTTTGGTTTCGGCAAATCCGATACAAACCGGAATGCCAATCCATTTTTGAACCCTTTTTTTGATTTGGATGCCATAATCGTGGTAATCTGTAATGTTTAATCCATCAAAATTAAGAAAGGCTTCGTCTATGCTATATATTTCTATATTTGGTGTAAACTGTTGGAGTACTTCCATCACGCGACGACTTAAATCACCATAAAGAGCATAATTGGATGAAAACACTTTTACATCTTTCTCTTTTATCAAATCTTTGATCTGGAACGCTGGTACACCCATTGCAATTCCTGCAGCCTTGGCTTCATTACTTCTGGAAATGACACAGCCATCATTGTTAGATAAAATTGCAATGGCTTTTCCGTTGAGTTCCGGTTGGAAAACACGTTCACAGGAAGCATAGAAATTATTACAATCGACTAAAGCATACATAATGCAAAATTACATAATAGACTTATTGAGAAATTCGAATAATGAATTAATTTTTGAAAAATAATAATCTATAATTCGATTTTTTTAAAAGTTAATATTGTTGTGTTTTGGGTATAAAACTATGCTATATTAACTCAAAAGTATTTTATATTGCTATTTTTAAGCTAAAACGTTTTCGTAAAAGGTAATATAGCATAGAAATATGAAAAAGTGCTGTAGTTTAATTCTATGCAAGCATACTATCTTTGAACCAGTTAAAAGAATTATAAATCTAAAATTTCTGATTATGAAAAAGATTTTAAAACTTAGTCTGGTATTAGTAGTTATTTTATTAGCTATGAATACACATGCAACTGGCATTAAATCTTCTAAAACTGAAGTGGCTAGTACTAAAAAGATGGTAACTTTTGCACTTAATGATGTGAATAAAGCTGATGTTTCTATTTATGATTCGAATAATAAACTTATGTACACTGAGCGTGTTTATACGTTGAATTTGAATCCACTTAAGTCTGAAACCAAGATTGTAAAGAAATACGATTTGAATCCTCTTGCTGATGGGGTTTATTATTTGGTAGCAGAGTCAAAAACTAAGGTGGTAAAATATGAAATTCTTGTAGTGAATGAAACCGCTACAATCATGTCAGATCCTTATTCAGTAGAGTACAAAACGGTTGCTGTTAAATAATTAAGATTGGTTAGTGATTTAAGGCCCCTTTTTAGGGGTCTTTTTTTGTTATTACTCTAAGAAAGATTTTAATTCATGGCGGTAATCAGAAGCATTTTTACCGGTAAATTCTTTGAATAGTTTATTGAAATGACTGAAATTGTTAAAGCCACTTTCAAAAGCGATTTCGCTTATACTGATAGGTTTTTCAGCTAATAGTTTGCAAGCATGAACTAAACGGTAGTCGTTAACAAATTTGGTGTAGGTTTTATGGGTTATTTTTTTGAAATAACGGCAAAATGAAGGAACGGTCATGCTTACTTTTTCAGCAATTTCTTCTAAGCGAGTAGGCTCTTTAAAATTGTCTTTTACATAATTAAAGATATAATTGATTCTTTCGTTATCTTGAACGTGCATTTCCATTCTAAAACCTTCTGCATTTAGAAAAGTTGCATCTTCGGTGGCTAATTCTAATTCGTTTAAAATTTCAATTAAACTGAGCAATCTTTCAAAGGGAGATTGCTCTTCCATTTTACTAATTTTCTTTCCAATTTTTCTTTTTGTTTTTCCGCCAAAAGTGATCCCTGATTTTGCCTGATTGAATAAATTTTTGATGTTTCGCATTTCGGGAATATCAAAAAAGTGTTCTCCCAGAAAATCCGGTTTCATTTGGATAACAACCACATTTTTGTTCCCTATAATTTCATCGGTAAAACCGCAATGAGGCAGATTGCTTCCTATTAAAGTTAGATCACCATTGTTGTAGTAAGAAATATGACTTCCTACCTGCCTTTTGCCAGATCCTCCATTTATAAACAATAACTGAATTTCTGGGTGATAATGCCAAACATGAGAGTTGTATTTGATGTTATATTTTGTAAGTGTAAAAGAGCTTCCAAAAGAAGGTTCTATTAATCGGAGTGTTGGTATATTCGATTTCATTTTTATAGTTTGATTAGGTTCTCTACTAATTTAACTAAAAAATATGTAATATTATCTGAATTTCACTAAAACGTTTTCGTAAAAGGTAATATAGTATATAATTTTGAAAATGTACTATCCTTTTGTGTCTTAAGCTTGGGATATCTTTACAGTACAAAATGATTATAAATCTAAAAACATTGTATTATGAAAAAGATTTTTAAAATTAGTTTAGTGTTAGGAATAGTTTTATTGGCTATGAATGTGTATGCGGTAGCGGTTAATTTTTCATTACATAATCAATTTCGACAAGAAAAGATGATTTCATTCGGTTTAGAGGATGAAGATCAAATAAGTGTAAGTATATATGACGCGGATGATAAGTTAATACACACCGAGAATGTGCTGGTTGATGGTAAACTTGTGAGGAGTTATGATTTAAATAACTTTAAAGAAGGTGTTTATTATCTGGTAGAAGAATCTAAAACGAAAGTAATAAAATATGAGGTTTTGGTTTTAGACGATTCCGCGACGATTATGTCTGATCCGCTTTCAGAGGTAGCGGTAACAGTTTTGTAAAAAAATAATTGAATAATTAATTTTTGGCACGAATTATGTGTATCAATTTATTGGTTAGAAATTTGCTATTTGTTAGTAATTAATTAGTTTGTGTAGTTAATAAAAAAGTCCCGCTTTCGGGACTTTTTTTTATAATGTACCTATAATTTTATCCATTACCCAACTGGTATGTGTAGCTGTTTTTCCATTCGAAGGATGAATTGCAGTTCCGAATAAGTGTTCTTTCATATTTTCCACATGATGTAATTGTACGTTTTCAGGATGTTCAATCATTATTGGAACAATTCCGTTTTCGTTAGAAAGGATTACGGGACTTTCGTCAAATATTGAAAATTCAATCCTGCCCTGGCTTCCATAGATTATTACTTTGTCTTCTCTGGAAGCGCAACCGAAATTCCAACTCCCGGTTCCAGTGATACCTGATTCATGTAGCCAAGAGGCAACTAATGCATCTTTTGCAGAATATAAGTTCTGTTGGTTTAAACTAATACCTGTGACTTCTTTGATGTTACCGAGGAGGTAGTTGAATAAATCCAGTCCGTGACTGGCTAAATCATCAAAATAACCGCCTTTTGCTATATTAGCATCGGTGCGCCAGTTGTATAATCCGGATAAATCTTGTGCAGATGCGGGTTTACTTAAATGCCAGTTGATATGACGGATTTGACCAATACTATTAGCATCTAGCCATTTTTTTATTTGTTTAAATCTCGGTAATGAGCGACGATAGTAAGCAGTGAATAGTGGAAGGTTTTTAGCTTCAAAAGCCTCAAAAATGGCTTTACTATCTTCATAACTTGGAGCAAGAGGTTTTTCAATGCAACAAATTTTTCCTGCTTGGGCTACTTTTAAACCATATAATTTATGCGAGTCAGGTGGAGTAGCAATATAAACAGCATCTACTTCAGGATCATTGATGAGTGCATCTGCATCTGAATAGTGTTTTTTAATTCCATGCCTTTTAGCATAATCTTCCGCTTTTTCAGCATCTCGGCGCATTACAGCTACTATTTCAAAACCTTCTGTTTTTTGATAGGCAGGTCCGCTTTTTTTCTCAGTCACATCTCCACATCCAATGATCCCCCATCTAATGTTTTTTATTGGTTTACTATCACTCATTTTTATTTTTTTAATTACATCCGTCAATACCGCAACTGGCAGTATTTTTATCATTCAAGATAGTAATTTTTGATTCAAATTGGCCTTCGTCCCATACTTTTTCTAAAGTTTTTACAAAAGTCTCTTCATATTGAGCTCCTGAAATAGCATACTTATTATCAAAAACAAAGAATGGTACTCCTTGAATTCCTATTTTTTGTGCCAAAGAAATATCTTGTTGTACTTCACTTGTGTATTTATCTGAGTTTAATACTTGATCGATGTTTTTAGCATCAAGACCCACTTCTAAACCTAATTGTTTTAGTGTTTCTTCATCATTGACATTTTTGCCATCAGTTAGATAAGCTTTGAAAAGTAATTCTTTTAGTTTTGTTCCAAGATTTTGTTCCTTAGCTAAATGCAATAAACGATGCGCATTAAAGGTATTGGCCATTATAGCTTTTTCAAAATGAAATTCTAAGCCTGAATTTGCCGCATTTTGTGTCATTGAAGTTAAGGCTTCTGTAGCCCATTCCTTGTCTTTTCTATATTTTTCGGCAAGATGATCTACTAAATTATCATCTTCTTGCGCAACAAAATAAGGATCTAATTGGAAACTTTTCCATTCAATTTCTATGGCATCCTGGTGTCCAAATTGGGTTAAAGCATTCTCCAGTCTTCTCTTACCAATGTAGCAAAATGGGCACATGATATCTGACCATATTTGTATTTTTAATTTATTTTCCATTTTTTGTTTAATATTTGTATATACAAATGTACGAAGTATTCGGCTAAGTTGTTGTAAGTTTATGTTTTATTTAGGATAGTTGTTTAATACAAAAAAACCATCAAAATTTCTTTTGATGGTTTTTTATCTTGTGTGATGTTTTATTATAGTAAATCCAAAACAACTGAAGGGAAAAGTCCTAAAGCAATGTTTAAAAGTATTGCAATAACCGCCACAACATAATAAATGCTTGGAGTAGGGATTTTAGCTTCGTTAGGTTCTTTAGTGTACATGGCTACAATTAATTTGAAATAATAACCCACACTGATGATAGAGTTGATTACAGCTATAATAACTAAGGTAATGAAACCAGCTTGTATTGTTTGTGTAAACAAGAATAATTTAGCAAAGAACCCACCGAAAATTGGAATCCCGGCCATGGATAGTAATGAAGCAGTTAAAATAGCGGCCATTAGAGGATTGTTTTTTCCTAAACCGTGAAAGTTAGTAATATCTTCATTTTCTCTCGTTTTACAAACATACAGGATTACTGTGAAGGCGGCGATACCTGCTAAAGCATAAGCTGAAGTATAATATAGTAAAGTTCCTGATGATTTTGTAGTACTTAATAAAGTCATTAGCATAAAACCAGCATGTGAAATACCCGAGAAAGCCAGCATACGTTTTACATTAACTTGACGCAAAGCCATAATATTACCAACAGTCATAGAAGCAATAGAAACAATTACAATTACCAATTGGAAAGCTGGAGAAATATCAGCATTCATTGTTTTTACTAATTTGAATAAAGTAGCTACAGCAACCACTTTGGCTAAAGTAGTCATCAATGCGGTAGTAAGGGCAGGTGAACCCTCATATACATCCGGTGCCCAAAAGTGGAAAGGAACAGCAGCAATTTTAAAAAGCATACCTATAAAAAGGAGTACAATTCCAATTGGAAACCAGATAGGTAATTCGGCTGAGTGTGATAATTCGCTAATTTCAGCAATATCAAAACTTCCCATGGCTCCATAAATCAAACAGATTCCAAAAAGGATAATCCCTGATGCAAATGAACCCATTAAGAAATATTTCAAACCTGCTTCATTACTTTTAATACTAGTGCGATTGCTAGAAGCTAACACATAAAGAGCTATAGATAATACTTCGATTCCTAAAAAGAACATGGCTAAGTTTCCAAAAGAAACCATTGCTACCGCTCCAGCTAATAAGAATAGTTTTATCGCGATAAAATCTGAGAATTTTGATGGACGATTTTCATAAAATTTTTGTCCTAAGCTTACTAAGAATATTGTCAAAATGATAAATAACGCTGAAAAGGCCGACGAATATTTACCCACTACAATCATATTGTTGTAATAAGCAACAGGCGATTCGTTAATTTCTGAAATATCTAATCCCAGAATAGCCAGTAATCCAATTACCACTATTGGAACAATTGCTTTTCTAGCATCAAAAATTTCAAATAAAAGGCATAAAACACCTAATCCAATTATAGCTATTAATGTATTCATATTTTTTATTGTGATTCAGGATTAGAACCTGATATTAAATAGTCGGTCTTTATTATTGAATTCTAAACAATGATCTCAGTATCTGATCCAAAGCAGGAGTAATCAAATCATTGATTGGTTTTGGATACAAACCAAAAATGAAAATTACCGCTATGATGATTACTAAAACTAAAGTTTCATGAAAATTAACATCAGCAAAAACTCTTGTATTGGTTTCACCAAGCATTACCTGT
>JALRGZ010000102.1 GCA_023253295.1 Flavobacterium sp. | reverse complement strand
AAACGTATCGAAGTAACCTTAGAATCCCTGCAAACGGCCTGGGCTTATATCGTTACTAATTAAAAAAACACACAGTTACCCCAATATTGTCATTCCGACGAAGGAGGAAACTTCGTTAGCTGAGTGACTACATGAGATTCCTCCTTCGTCGGAATGACAAACTGGATGGATTCAGGGCTTTAAAAAAATTACAATGAACAGAATCGAACAAAAATTACAAGAAGACAAAAAAATACTTTCCATCTATTTCTCCGCGGGATATCCTAATCTAAACGATACGGTACAAATCATCCAGGACTTAGAAAAGAATGGAATCGACTTAATTGAAATAGGTTTGCCTTTCAGTGATCCATTGGCTGACGGACCAACTATTCAGGAAAGCTCTACTACTGCTTTGCACAACGGAATGACAACTCAAATCCTGTTTGACCAATTAAAAGATATCCGTAAAACAGTTTCTATTCCGTTAATCATCATGGGGTATTTCAACCCAATGTTACAATATGGTGTGGAAGCTTTTTGCCAAAAATGTGCTGAAATTGGCATCGACGGATTGATTATTCCTGACTTACCGGTAGCAGTTTATGCCGAAGAATACAAGGCGATTTTTGACAAATACGGTTTGATCAACATCTTTTTGATTACACCACAAACCTCTGACGAGCGCATTCATTTTATTGACAGCGTTTCCAGCGGATTTATCTACATGGTGAGTTCTGCAAGCGTTACAGGATCCTCAGCAGGTTTTGGAAATGTTCAGGAAGATTATTTCAAACGCATTGCCGACATGAACCTGAAAAACCCTCAAATTGTAGGTTTCGGAATCAACAATGCCGAAACTTTCCAACAAGCTACCCAATATGCCAAAGGCGCCATTATTGGTAGCGCTTTTATCAAACACCTATCCGAAGAAGGAAGTGGAAAAATTGCCGATTTTGTAAAAGCAATCCGATAGTTTTTTTTCCAATTATATACCAAACGCCAATTCACAGATTAAAATGTGAATTGGCGTTTTTTTTGTTTTGGTTGGTACTTATTTTAAAATTTGAAAGATTATTTTGATATATTTGATAATACAAAAACTGATTATTTTCAGATCAATCTACCTAAAATTGTATTGATAGGTCTGATTTTACGAGTTCTATATATAAATTAGGTATAATATGCGAAAATTACTAATCATAATATTAATTGGAATACTATCAATGGGGGTATTTAGCTTTTTAAAAAAGGAGAAAAAAACTGTAACAAACACAAATTCAGTAATTTTAGGAATGATTCTTTTAGAAGACCCAAATTCTTTTAACTTACAAGGAACTGTAAATGAATTAAAAACAAAATGGAAACTAAAAGTAAATGATTATGACGCTGATGATAAAGCCGCTGTATTATTTATTAGAGATTACAAGGTTGCCATAGCTAATATTCCAGCTGCAATACCAGAAAGAGAAGTTGAAAAAACAGCTGAATACAATTATTTTTGGGTAAACGGTATCGAGGAAACATCTAAACATAAAGGACACATTGTCTTATCAATTATGAACGCTGGAAAAAATCCAGTTCAAGAAAACTTATTATTCAGTAAAATTGCATCTGCAGTAATGAATAATAGTAAAGCAATTGGAATTTATATTGGAGGTAGAACCTTAGTTTTAAAAAAGGATTTCTACCAAGAAAATATTAAAATGATGAGTGAAGAAGATCTCCCTTTATATAATTGGATTTACTTTGGTTTAAGAAAAGTAAACGGAAAACAATCTATATACACCTACGGTCTTGCTGACTTTGGTAAAATGGAAATGGAAATTGTTGATTCCGAAAAATCATTCGACGAATTGAATGAAATGATGTTCAATTTAGCCCATTATGTAATAGCATCTAATGTTACTTTAAAAGATGGTGAAACAATTGGAATTTCTGCAGAACAAAAGCTAAAAATATCCGAATCAAAAGGTAAATTCTTAGAAGGAATTACATTAAAAATTGATTACTAAAAATCCAAATTGATGCACGATTACATCAAGTACCTGCTTACTTGAAAAGTAAAAAAAAGGAGTAAATATCTTCCCTACAATTTAATTAACTATGAAAATAAGATTCACAATTTTAATTACAATCTTAACTTCCTTTGCTTACAGTCAAGAGAACCAAAAATTAATACAATTAGGTAAAGCATATAAAAACTTTATGTTTAGAAGTGAACCTCCTAAAGAAACAATCAAAAATTTAAAAGAAAACACACCTAATAGTTTGCTTAAAACTAGCGATTTTATTTTACAAACTTTAACCACAAAAAATGACCTTCTAAAAACGGAGTTTTTAAAATTGCCTGATAACAAAACCTTGAAGAAAATTTATATTGTAAGAGCTATTAATTATAATATTCGCAAAGAAGACCAAATCGACAATAATAAATTGATTGACAGTTTGGAATTAAAAGACTTAACTAGAAATGAATTGATTGATACGTATTATGACATTTTGTTTACAGCGGTTGGAAATAAAAATCAACCATTCAATATGAGAAAAACTAATTTTGAGTTAAATAACTATAACTTAGAAAATGATACAGAGAAAGGTATCTTCTTTCTCGAATGCATGAGTGTATGCGGCAAATTTATTTGGGGTTACATTAATGTCCCAAAACCTCCTAATTATAAAGAAGCTTTTAACCTAATAGAATTATACCCAAAATTTAACGGTTTAAACTATTTTGAATTTACAGATTTGAACTTCCCTGATTTTGAAATGATAATTGATTCTGATAAAGGAATGGTAAGTTATAAAGGATATTATATAAATAAGTTTTATGAAACACTTCTTTATCATTTACTTTGCCTAAAAAATGGATTTGGGTCTGAAAAAGATATCGAAAACCTCTTAATCACATCCATTTTAAAAGACCAAAGACTATATAAATACAGCAAGAATAAAGAAGTTTTAGAAAGCTTATTTAAAACTGTAAAAAGAAATTAACAGCTATTATTTGGCCCTACGACAAACTTTGTAAAGCTGCGATTACATCGAGTGCCTACTTGCTTGAAAAGACAAATCATAGCATTTGCAATAGCGGCTCATAAAAATACTATTTAAACCAACTTACCAGAAGAAGGAAGCGGAAAAATTGCTGAATTTGCAAAAGCATTTCGATAATTCGAATGTATAAATACAAAATTTTAAAACGGCGTTTAAAAAATGAAATGCTGTTTTTGTTTGACTCATTTTTTTTACAAATATTTTTTATAGGTTTGTCATTCTGTAAAATTTTACAGATTTACTTTTTTAAATTATCAAGACACATGAAAAAAAATATTTTTTATTCCATTATCACTTTCACAACTGTTCTCAACTGTTTAGGACAAACCTCAGATAAACAATGGTTAAATCTTAATTACGCTAATGATACTAAAGAGTATCACAACCTTGATATTCATTTACCAAAAGAAGAAAAACCTAACTACAAAGCCATTATCGTAATATATGGAAGCGCATGGTTTGGTAATAATCTAAAACAGGCAGCCTTTGATGCTTTGGGTAAACAATTACTTGAAAGTGGTTTTGCAGTTGTAACGGTAAATCACAGAGCCAGTACCGATGCTGCTTATCCTGCTCAAATTAACGACATAAAAGCGGCTATACGATTTATTAGAGGAAATGCAACTAAATATAATATTGACGACTCATTTATAGGTATTACAGGATATTCATCAGGAGGACATTTGGCTTCTTTAGCAGGAACAACAAATAATGTTAAAAATTTTACTATCAATAAAACGATCATCGATATAGAAGGAAAAGTTGGCAACTATCTTTCGTTTAACAGTTCAGTAAATGCAGTAGTGGATTGGTTTGGTCCTATTGACATGAATTTAATGGATAATTGTAACAAGCCAAAAGGAGAAAATTCACCGGAAGCCATTCTTATTAAAGGCAATCCTGCAGATAATCCGGATATGATTGCTTTACTTAGTCCTATAACTTATATCGATAAAAAAGACCCTTCCTTTTTAGTGATTCATGGCGATGCTGACAATGTAGTACCCTATTGCCAAAGCAAACTTTTCTCAGAAGCCTTAAAAAAGAAAAAATTACTAACTGAGTTCATTACAGTTCCTGAAGGTCAGCATGGTCCTATAACTTTTAATGATTCTACTTTTAAAAAAATGTGTGATTTTTTCTTAAATGAATCAAAAAAACAATAAAAATGTAGAATATCATTTTAATTAAAAAGAAAATCAGTTTAAAAAAAATAATGATTTCATCAAATTTACATCTTTAAAAAACACAAAATAGAAAACGGCGCAAACTCCGTAGAGGCTTGCGCCGTTTTCTATCCCAAAACATTCAGAAATAACAACTATAGATTCGGGAATTTGACAATTTTTAATAGTTGTTAAAACAACTTATAAATTCTATTAATCGGGATAACAACCCCTTGTTTTAAAACCACATTTTTATCTGTTACGGCCCAAACGGTAGTATTTACAATCTTTTTGGATTCATTGTCTTCAAAAAATATTTTAATTTTTGAATGCTCTAAATTTCCTAAAGATAAAGCCCTGTTTATCTCGCTTATTCTTGTTTTTACTTCGTTATCATCGTCCAGAACATCTGTAGTTGGAAACTTAAGAGAAGCTATGTCTTCTTTCTCTATAATTGTGAATTCCTCTGTCATAATTGAAAAAAATTAATTAATACTAAACTTGTTATTGTAATAATCTAAAGGCTTGAATTGGGATTTCTCGAACAATAACCTACTATAAAATTAACAACAATCTTTTTTAAAATTGCCAAATTTTTATTAATTTTTCCAGCAGA
>JALRGZ010000004.1 GCA_023253295.1 Flavobacterium sp. | reverse complement strand
TCTGCAGCCAAGCTTAAAAAAGCTCAGGATGCAATTACAGCCATGCGCCCTTATGCCGAAAAATTAACGGAATTATTACAAGGTCTTTCTGCAACTCTTGAAGGAGGAGTAGGAGAAGAATTTACAACACAACGTGAAATTAAAAAAGTGTTATTAGTAGCGATTACTTCTAACAGAGGTTTATGTGGTGCTTTCAATTCAAACGTAATTAAAGAAGTTAAAAATCGTGCTGCATTTTATGCAGGAAAACAAGTTGACGTTTTTGCTATTGGTAAAAAAGGAAATGATGTTTTGAGCAAAACAAACAATGTAATCTCAAATCAAAGTTCAATTTTCGATACTTTGACTTTTGATAATGTTGCTGCTATTGCTGATACATTAACTCAAAAATTTGTTACCGGTGAGTATGACAGAATCGAATTGGTATACAACCAATTTAAAAATGCTGCTACTCAAATCGTTCAAACAGAACAGTTTTTACCATTAGCTCCTGTAAAATCAGATTTGAATGTTGCTGCTTCTGATTATATTTTCGAACCATCAAAAGAAGAGATTGTGTTGACTTTGATTCCTAAATCATTAAAAACACAATTGTACAAAGGAATCCGTGATTCATTTGCTTCAGAACATGGTGCGCGTATGACAGCAATGCACAAAGCAACTGATAATGCGACTGCGTTGAGAAATCAATTGAAATTAACATACAACAAAGCACGTCAGGCTGCTATTACTAATGAAATCTTAGAGATTGTTGGTGGAGCTGAAGCTTTGAATGCTTAATAGAAAAGTTCATTTTCATATTTAGAAATAGCCGTGTGAATAGCACGGCTATTTTTTTGTACCAACTGTTTATAAAAAGAACAGAATCCATTTAATCCTACGCTGATTAAACCAAAGATTTAGTTATTTTTGTTTCACGAAATGCATTAAGACATCAGACTTTGGGTTTATATAAAAAACTTTTTCAACAAACGGCTATTTACGGACTTGCTACGGTTTTACCTAGGATGTTTAGTTTCTTGTTAGTGCCTTTATATACTAATTTACTTCCGAAAGGTGAATATGGAAAAGTAACCATTATTTTTTCCTGGATGATTTTTTTCAATGTGATTTTGGCTTACGGAATGGAAACGGCTTTCTTTAGGTATTATAATAAAGAAGAAGATAAACAATCTGTTGTGGAAACTTCAATGGTTTCCATCTTTTGGACTACTATTATCTTTTTAGTTACAGCACTTTTATTTAGAACTACTTTAGCCGAATGGTCCGGAATTGATTCGCAATACATTACCTATTCCATTTGGATTTTAGTTTTAGACGCCTTAGTTATTATCCCGTTTTCTAAGTTAAGAGCTTTGCAAAGACCCATAATGTATGCCATTATTAAAGTTGGAAACGTATTGGTGAATCTTTTGCTAAGTATTGTTTTTTTAGTGTATTTACCTAAATTATCTGAACATAATCCAACAGGTTTGGTAAGTTCATTTTATATCGAAAATTTTCAGGTAGGTTATATTTTCTTAGCCAATATTATTGCCAGTTTGTTAACTTTTGTAATTCTGTCACCTGATTATGTTTTCTTAAAATGGAAAATTGATTTTAGATTATGGAAAAAAATGATGGTTTATGGACTACCGATTCTGTTTGCAGGTATTGCTTTTGCCATCAACGAACAATTTGATAAAATTTTATTGTCTAAATTATTACCTAGAAATATTGCCGATGATGAAGTAGGGGTTTATTCGGCTTGCTATAAATTGGGTTTATTTATGGTTTTGTATCGAACGGCTTATACTTTGGGTATAGAACCTTTCTTTTTTAGTCATGCTAAGAACGAAAATGCACCGCAAACTTATGCGATGGTTACCAAATATTTCGTCATATTCGGTTCATTTATTATGCTTAGCGTTATTGTTTTTGCCGATTTGTTTAAATTGATTTTACTTCAGGATGAATCGTATTGGGTAGCTATGAAAGTGGTACCATTGATTATTTTGGCTAATTTTTGCTTAGGAATTTATACCAATCTTTCTGTTTGGTATAAACTGATTGATAAAACCTATGTAGGAGCTTATATTTCAATAGTAGGTGCTGTTATCACACTAGCATTAAACTTTTTGCTGATTCCTTCAATGAGTTATGTAGGATCGGCGATTGCTACTTTAGCGGCTTACGGAAGTATGATGCTTATTTCTTATTATTTAGGAAATAAATATTATCCTATTCCTTATGATTTTGAAAAAATAGGCGGCTATTTAGGTTTGTCTGTTTTATTTTCAGTGGTTTCATTTTATGGTTTCCGGGGAAATTATTTTGTAGGAATCGCGTTATTACTTTTATTTCTCTATTTTATTTACCACAACGAGAAAAATACTTTATTAGGTATTCTTAAAACAAAAAGCAATCAGCAGGAATAAGCTGAATGTTGCTTTTATAAAACTTTTACAATGAAAATAAACATCATCAATAAATCACAACACGACTTGCCAAACTATGAAACCATAGCTTCGGCAGGAATGGATTTAAGAGCTAATTTGACCGAATCTATTGTACTTCAGCCACTTGAAAGAACCATTGTAAAAACAGGTCTTTTTATTGAATTGCCAATAGGCTACGAAGCACAGGTACGACCAAGGAGCGGTCTGGCAGCTAAAAAAGGAATTACGGTGTTGAATAGTCCCGGAACAGTTGATGCTGATTACCGAGGTGAGATAGGAGTGATTTTAGTGAATTTATCTAATGAAGCTTTTGAAATTCAAAACGGGGAACGCATTGCTCAATTGATCATTGCAAAACATGAACGTGCTGAATGGATTGAAGTAACTGAATTGACAGAAACGTCTAGAGGAGCAGGAGGTTTTGGGAGTACTGGGGTGAAGTAAGTAATCAGTGTTTAGAATTTTAGTTTTCAGTCGCAGTTATAATACAAACTGAAAAATTTAAATAACGTTTAAATAAAAACCCGCGTTAATCAGTTTAATCCGTGGGTTAAATTAATAAAAAAACCTTCGCGAACTTTGCGTGTCATCCTGAGCTTGTCGAAGGACTTCGCGAACTTTGCGGTTAAATAACCAACTTAAGAACAATGAAAATAATCGTCCCTATGGCGGGTAGAGGTTCGCGACTTCGCCCACATACATTAACCATTCCTAAACCACTCATTCCAGTGGCTGGGAAACCAATCGTTCATCGATTAGTAGAAGATATCGCGGCTGTTTTAAATCAGGAAATCGAAGAAGTAGCTTTTATTATTCATGAAAGTTTTGGCGAAAAAGTAGAGCGGGATTTAATTGCTATTGCCGAAAAATTAGGAGCAAGAGGAACCATCTATTATCAAAATGAAGCTTTAGGAACAGGTCATGCCATTATGTGTGCCAAAGATTCTCTTTCTGGGCCTGCAGTAATTGCTTATGCCGATACTTTAATCAGAGCTGATTTTGAATTGGATCCAAC
>JALRGZ010000262.1 GCA_023253295.1 Flavobacterium sp. | reverse complement strand
TTCATATCCACTAAAACCTGATCATTACGAGAACGGGCAGTGTGAATTTTCTTTCCGGCATCGCCTACTTTTTGAGTCAGTAAATATTCCACTTTTGAATGTACGTCTTCAAAGGAATCTTCAATAGTGAAATTTCCGGCTTTGATTTCTTCTTGTATTTCGGCTAATGCTCCTAATAAATCCTCACATTCCTGATTGGTAATCAAGCCGATTTTAGCAAGCATTTTTGCCTGAGCGATATTTCCGGTTACATCATGTTTGGCCAAAATTAGATCTAATTCACGATCGTTTCCAACGGTAAATAAGTCGATTTGTTTATCAGTTGGTATGCCTTTTTCCCAAAGTTTCATAATTCTGTTTTTTTGTTTCGCAGAGATACTCTAAGATTCTCAGAGTTTCGCGAAGTTTTTATTTTTTAGCCCCGATAGAAGCGGTATCCTTTTCCTGCTTTCTTTAAGCAGGGAAAGATAAAGCGGATAGCGGGATTAGCTACTTAATATTATTGAAAAAATCGCCCAGTATTTTGATATACAATTCGACTCCTTCTTCGATTTCGTTCAGATAAATAAATTCATCAGCCGAATGCGAACGCAAACTGTCTCCAGGTCCTAATTTCAAAGACTTACAGTATAAAACGGATTGGTCTGAAAGGGTAGGAGAGCCGTAAGTAGTTCTTCCTAATGCAATTCCGGCTTGTACTAATCCGTGAGCAACAGGAATAGAAGAAGCGTTTAAGTGCATTGAGCGCGGATTTACCTCGGCATTTACGTTGGTTTTAACGGTTTCTAAAATTTCTTTGTTATTGTAGCAGTCATTCACACGAATGTCCACTACTAATTCACATTCAGACGGAACTACATTGTGTTGTTTTCCGGCATTGATTTGGGTTACAGTCATTTTTACAGGACCTAAAACCTCAGATATTTTTTCGAATTGGTAGTTTTTGAACCACTCAATAACGGGTAAGGCGTTATAAATAGGATTGTCCGGATTGTTGTGTGCTGCGTGACTCGCTGTTCCGTTTACTTTTACATCCAGTACTAACAAACCTTTTTCGGCTACAGCCAATTGCATTAATGTTGGTTCTCCAACGATAGCGCATTCTAGTTCCGGTAAGTGTTTTAAAACGCTGTTTAATCCATTTTTTCCGCTGCTTTCTTCTTCAGCAGAAGCAACAATTACTATGTTGTAAGCTAAGTTTTCATGATTGTAAAAATGAGTAAAAGTGGCAATCAATGAAACCAAACAACCTCCGGCATCATTACTTCCTAAACCAAATAATTTTCCGTCTTCAACGATAGCTTTAAAAGGATCTTTGGTATAGGATTTATTAGGTTTTACAGTATCGTGATGGGAATTTAAAAGTATTGTTGGTTTGTTTTCGTCAAAATTTTTATTGAATGCCCAAACATTGTTGTTCTCTCTCTTGAATGGTATTTCGTTTTGGATAAACCAATTTTCTATTAAAAGTGCTGTTTGGTCTTCTTCGCTTGAAAAGGAAGGAGTTTCAATTAGGCTTTTTAATAAATTAATTGCTTCTTGAGTAAGTGTTTCGATGTTTTTCATTTTTAATTTTTTTTCCTTCAGAGTAATACTCCTGGGAGGTTTTTTTAGAAGTTTTTCTTCTAATTTTTTGTCACTATAATCGATTGATTTTAAATAAATCAATTAAGTTTTATAATTGAATTATGGTGCAAACAGCATCTGCATTTTTCAACATTCGGTGATGTCCAATTTTAATTTTCTGAACACCTTTAGACAGGCTGTTGAAGCAATTGTCTAATTTAGGAATCATTCCGGAATGGATAGCTCCCTCTTCTTTTAATTTGGCGTATAATGTAGTGTCGATTTGTGCAATTACTGATGAATCGTCTTCAGCATCGTACAAAACACCCGGTTTTTCAAAGCAGTAATTTAAGGTTACATCAAAAACTTCAGATAAAGCAATAGCTAATTCGCTGGCAATCGTATCGGCATTGGTGTTTAATAACTGACCGTTTTTATCGTGGGTAATCGCACAAAAAACAGGGGTAATGTCTAAATCAATTAGTTTTTGCAACAAAGGCGAATTGATCTTTTTTACATCACCTACAAATCCGTAATCGATAGTAGGATGATTTCTTTTTTCAGAAAGGATTAGGTTACCATCAGCTCCGGTAAAACCTACAGCATTAGTTCCCTTAGCCTGTAATTCAGCCACCACATTTTTATTGATCTGACCCGCATAAATCATTACAGCAATATCCAGCATAGGAGCATCGGTAATACGGCGACCATCAACCATTTTTGGTGTTAAGCCAACGCTTTGCGCCATTTTAGTTGCTGACTTTCCGCCTCCATGAACTAATACTTTTGCACCTTCGATTTTAGAAAAATCAGAAAGAAACTGCGTTAATTCAACTGGATTATCGATGATGTTTCCACCTATTTTTATTACTGTAAGTTGTTGTTTCATTTTTTGTGTTTTTGGTTGAAAAGGGAAAAAACAAAAGTTAAAAAGTAATACAATAGTACTTAGAACCTTATGTCGTATTATTTAGACAATGTTTTTAATATTTTTTGTAAAACTAATTGAGCAGAATACGTTCTGTTATTTGCCTGTTGGATTACAATAGAGTTTTCGCTGTCGATAACTTCATCGGCTACAATTACATTACGTCTTACCGGTAAGCAGTGCATAAATTTAGCATTGTTAGTCAATGCCATTTTTTCAGCAGTTATTGTCCAATTAGTATCTGCATTAGTAATTTGACCGTATTCGTTGTAATTACTCCAGTTTTTTACATAAATAAAATCGGCATTTTCAAATGCTTTGTCCTGATCATATTCTATTTTAGAATCTTTTGTGATTTCAGGATTCAATTCATAACCTTCAGGATGAGTGATTACAAAATCAGCAT
>JALRGZ010000227.1 GCA_023253295.1 Flavobacterium sp. | reverse complement strand
ATAACATTAAGACCTATAACTCCTAGTCCATCCTTGTCCACCACTTTACCTGTGATAGTTGCATTTTGCGCATAACCAGCCAGACTCATCAGACTGAACAGTAATACACTAAATACCATTTTAAATGTTTGTTTCATAAGTGTGTTCTTTTGGTTAAAAATTAATTGTTTTCGTTTGGTTTATATATTTCTAAAAAAGAGAAATCAATTTGTTGTAATGTTTTTAAATCAGAACTATTTTTAGATTAAGTTAACATTGTTATTACATGCATTACTATCAATTTTTACAATGTAAACGTTTACATTTTTGTAGGATTTATTCACAGTTAACTATTAATACTGAGCTAAGTAAATCAAATGTAAACGTTTACATTTTTCAAATGTACTAAAATTTTATTACAACACGATTTTTTAGCACATTTTTTTTAATATTTCGTGTTTTTTTAATGTTAAATTTTCAGAATTCCTTTATTTCGGATATTTTAACAAGTTTTTTAACGTAAAAACCATACGTTCATTTCCTTGCTATTTCCATTACCCCATGCGAAATAGGGTACTAATTGCAATGAAACAGTCGTTTTACGATTTTGAATGGGTTGGTACAGTTTTTTATCCCAAGAATTGTCATTCAAAAGACCATTTGCCTTAATTGTAACTAAATCTCTGTTATTCTTTTTGACAGATTCGATTGTAAAATCAGAATTAATATCTAAAACAACATCATTGATTGAAGTTGCTGCTGAAATCCCATCGGATTCTAAACAATATACTATTGGCCCTCTTTTTACAGCCACCTGATTTTTGGTTTCTTCCACCAATGGATTTGCCTGCATTAATTCTACCGGCATAGGAATATTTACAGCAATAACATCTCCTTTTTTCCATTCTCGGTCAATTTTCAGATAACTTCCTGAAACAATTGTCTCTTCAACAACTTTACCGTTTACTTTAACCCTTGTTCCATTACTCCAACCCGGAATTCTTAAAAACAGCGCATAATTTTCTTTCGGAACTTTATCAAAAGTAATGGTAATTGTCCCATCCCAAGGATAATTGGTTTGTTGGTGTAGTTGTATTTTTTCTCCTTCTTCAGTTACTGAATTCAAATTATTGCTTCCGTATAAATTGACATACAAACCTTCCTTTGTTAAACTATAGGCATAATTACTTACTTCCGCTATAGTTCGTGTTACATTGGGTGCACAACAGTTAGAAAGAGCAATATATCCTTCGCGTTCACTTCCCCATCTTTGTTTAAAAGGCAAATCGGCAGATACGTTCAAAGGATTATTATAACAAAATTTATTTCCCTCTAAATTAATTCCGGATAACACACTGTTGTACAAGGCCAATTCTAAAACATCAGCATATTTAGCATCGGCAGTTATTTGCAGCATTCTCCAATTCCACAATACATTTCCGATATTAGCACAGGTTTCGGTATGGGCAGTAGCATTTGGCAATTGAAAAGGACGACCGTAAGCCTGATGAATTTTTTGAACCACCGTAGGATCATAAGAAGTCCCATCGGGAGAAACGCCGTCATACAAAGCTCCACAAGCTCCAGTAATATACATTTTGCGGTAAGCAACATCTTCCCAAATAGACTGCAAATTATCTAATAATTTTTTCTCACCTGTTTCTGCATACAAATCGGCAATTCCGGCATATAAGTAATTGGCTCTTACAGCATGTCCCATGGCAGTTGTTTGCTGTCTGAACGGAATTCGATCCTGATTATCATCGGTTCCGTCATTTGTTGTTCCGCGAATATCAATCAAATTATTAGCTAATTCTAAATATTTTGGATTCTTGGTAGTGCGATACATTTCTACAATTCCCATGTAATGTGAAGGACAAATAGCATTTCGGGCTAATTCAGGAGAAGCTTTTTTGTAAAAATCATAAAGGAAATCAGCAACACCTTTTGCAATCGTTAAAAAATTATCTTTTCCTGTAGCTCTGTGATGCACACAAGCCGCTGTCATGAGATGCCCCATATTGTATTTTTCAAAACCTAATTGCTTTTTCACTTCTTCAGGGCCTAAAGTTCCCCAACACTGGTCTATCAAAACTGGAGTATGCAAATAACCATCTTTGCGCTGTACTTTGGCAAACATTGCTATAGCTTCGTCCATTTCCTTATCCAGTTTTTTATCTTTGGTCACTGCATAAGTAGCCGCCATTCCTTCAAAAATTTTATAGAAATCCCCATCATGAAAAGAAGGACCTTTGAAAGTACCTTTCATCAATCCTGCAGCGATTTCAAAATTTGCGTAAGCGTGACAAAGCTCATCATTATGATACAAGTCCCACATGTATGGCAAAGTCTGGTTGTTTTCGACATTGAATTGTTCTTTCCAAAAACCACCGGTCCAGTTGACATCCTGCAGACCAACACTTTTTAGTTTAGTATACGGACTGGCCGAATTATCCACCAAACCTTT